>DASQPR010000423.1:0-8763 GCA_035643815.1 Micromonosporaceae bacterium
TGTGGTTCATGCGTCAGGCTGGGCGGTCGCTGCCCGAATACCGGGCATTGCGGGCGGGCATCGCCATGCTGGAGTCGTGCCGGCGACCGGATCTCGTCTGCGAGATCACGCTCCAGCCGGTGCGCCGTCACGGCGTGGATGCGGCGATCCTCTTCAGCGACATCGTCGTGCCGCTGTACGCCGCTGGCGTCGGCGTCGAGATCCAGCCCGGTGTCGGGCCGGTCGTCGCCGAACCCGTACGTGCGTTGTCAGATCTTGATCGGATTCCCGAGCTCACGCCGGCGGATGTCGGGTTCGTCGCTGAATCGGTGCGCCTGGTTCTGGCCGAACTCGGGGCCACGCCGCTCATCGGCTTTGCCGGCGCGCCGTTCACGCTGGCGAGTTATCTCGTCGAGGGCGGACCGTCCAAGCATCACGTCAAGACGAAGGCGTTGATGTACGCGGCGCCCGACATCTGGCACGCGCTGTGTGCCCGACTGGCACAGATCACGACGACGTTCCTCCAGGTGCAGATCGACGCGGGTGTGAGCGCGATCCAGCTCTTCGACTCCTGGGCCGGCGCATTGTCCGAGGCCGACTACCGGCGCTTCGTGCAGCCACACTCGGCGACCGTTCTGCGATCTCTGGTGGCCTCGGGCGTGCCGCGGATCCACTTTGGCGTCGACACCGCCGCGTTGTTGCCGGCGATGGGCGAGGCCGGTGCGGAGGTCGTCGGCGTCGACTGGCGGACCCCACTCGACCGGGCGGCATCGCTCATCGGTGACCGCTCGGTCCAGGGCAATCTGGATCCGGCCGTACTGTTCGCACCGTTCGACGTGATCGAGCACGAGGTGCGACGCATCCTGGACGAAGGCCGGGCGGCTCGCGGGCACGTCTTCAACCTCGGTCACGGCGTATTGCCGGAGACCGACCCGGACGTGCTGACCCGCGTCGTCGATCTCGTACACAAGCTGTCGGCCCGCTGAGCCACCGCCGACGCGGGTCACGCCAGACACTGGGGGCTAAAACGGGCATGGAGCGCCACGTCGCGATCATCGGAGGCGGCATCGCCGGTCTCGCGGCCGCCCTCGCCCTGCACGACGCGCTCGGCGACGATGTGACGCTGACCGTGCTCGAGCGCGGAGACCGGCTCGGCGGCAAGCTACGCACCGGCACCATCGACGGCCGGCGCGTCGAGACCGGCGCGGAAACGTTCCTCACGCGGGAGGCCGACGATCCGAGCGGTGCCGCCAGCGCGGCCGTGACGCTCGCGCACCGGGTCGGGCTCGGCGAGGCGCTGATCCATCCGCAGACCACGACGGCCGCGATATTCGCGGCCGGCGAGTTGCGGCCGATGCCCGGCGGCACGCTCATGGGCGTACCGGCGGATGTTCCGTCGTGGCCGGGGATCGCGGGCGCCGCGCGGGTCACGGACACCGACCGTGACGGTGGTGGTCCGGTCCTGGACGCCGGGGCCGACGTCGCGGTCGGATCGCTGGTACGGCAGCGCTTCGGCGACGCGCTGGTGGACGATCTGGTCGACCCGTTGCTCGGCGGTGTCTACGCCGGACGGGCCGACGACCTGTCATTGTCGGTGACGATGCCTGGCCTGGCTGACGCCTGCCGCGTTGAGCACACGTTGCAGGACGCGGTGCGGGCCACGCTGTCGCGGCGTGCGGTCACGATCACTCCGGCGTTCGCCACCGTGGCCGGTGGCCTGAGCCGGCTCATCGCCGCGATCGACATCGCGATGCCGGCGGCGTGTGTCCTACTCGGCCGGACGGTCCGGCAGATCGTGCCGATCGGCGACCGGTGGCGAGTCGTGCACGGCTCGACGCACGACGCCCAGGCCCTCGACGTCGACGCGGTCGTGCTGGCCGTGCCGTCGCATCCGGCGGCGCGCCTGTTGGCGCCGTTCGCCCCCGATGCGGCCGGAAGCGTCGGTGCTCTGGACTACGCAAGCATCGGACTCGTCACCATGCTGCTGCCCACAGGCGCCCTCGACGGCACGCCACTGGATGGACGATCGGGCGCGCTGATCCCGGCCGTGGCCGGTCACGCGATCAAAGCCGTCACGGTCTTCTCGACGAAATGGGCCGGCCAGCCGGACGGCGCCGTGCTTCTCCGCGCGTCGCTCGGGCGCTACGGCGACGAGCGGGTTCTGCAGGTCGATGACGATGCGCTCGTCGATCTCGCGCACGCTGGCCTGGGGAAGATCCTCGGCGCTCCATTGTCCGCACCGTTGCAAGCCACCGTGACGCGGTGGGGCGGCGGACTACCGCAATATGCGCCGGGCCACCACGATCGTGTCTCGGCCGCCCGGTCCGCGCTGCCGCCGACCTTCGCGCTGGCCGGTGCGGCGTACGACGGCATCGGAATTCCCATCTGCATCCGGTCCGGTCAACGGGCCGCCGATCAAGTCATCGGAGCGTTGTACTCATGACCGAACCAAACGAGATGCCAACACCGAACGGCCACGTCGAGCCGCAGGTCGAAGCGAACGCCGCCCAACCGGAGCAGTCGAATGCCGCCCGGATCCGCGAACTCAACACCACGATCCGATACACGATGTGGTCGGTGTTCCGGGCCGAGACGCCTCTGCCGGCCGTACGCGATGCCTTGACCGCCGAGGTCGAGTCGCTGTTCGACCAGTTGGCCGCGAAGGACGTCGTCATCCGCGGCACGTACGATCTCGCTGGTCTGCGCGCCGACGCGGACGTGATGATCTGGTGGCACGCGACGACGAGCGATGCTCTGCAGGACGCGTACAGCCGCTTCCGGCGTACGGCGCTCGGCCACCACCTGCGACCGGTCTGGTCCCAGATGGCCTTGCACCGGCCAGCCGAGTTCAACAAGAGTCACCTGCCGGCGTTCCTGGCCGGCGAGGACGCTCGGGCGTACATCTGTGTGTACCCGTTCGTCCGATCGTACGAGTGGTATCTGCTGCCCGACGAGGAGCGCCGCGACATGCTGGCCGAGCACGGTCGTCAGGCACGGGGCTACCCGGACGTACGAGCGAACACCGTGGCGAGCTTCGCGCTCGGTGACTACGAGTGGATGCTGGCATTCGAGGCCGACGAGCTGTACCGGATCGTTGACCTGATGCGGGACCTGCGAGCGTCGCGCGCTCGCCGCCACGTCCGCGAGGAGGTGCCGTTCTACACCGGTCGGCGTCGCTCCATCGGCGATATCGCCGCCACCCTGGCCTAGCCGCCCACGGAACCGCTTTCGGTTCCACGTACACGCGGAAAGCTCCAACCCGGCGTCTGCGCACGCACCTGTTCCACGGCGAAGCGGGGGCGAGCTTCGCCCCGGCGTAGATCAAGCTTGACCGCTGCGCCGGGGCGAAGGTAGCCCCCGCCTGAACCGCGACGTCAGATCGCGCTGACGACCTCGGCGTAGTCCAACCGCGGCAGCCGGTCGAGCCAGGCGCCCTCGCCCGGGTGCCCGATGTTCACCACGGCGAGCACCCGGTGCTCGCCGTCGGGGAAGAAGTCAGCGTTGATGCCCGCGGCGTCGAAGCCGGTCATCGGCCCGGCGGCCAGGCCGGCCGCGCGTACGCCGAGGATGAAGTAACCGACCTGGAGCGCGCCGTTGAACTTAGCGACGCCCTCGCGGGCGGTGTCATCCCCGGCGAACACGTCGCGCGCGCCGGGGAAGTGCGGGAACGTACGGTGCAGCTCGTCGTGGAAATTCACGTCGGCCGCAAGCACTGCCACCAGCGGGGCCGTCGCCGTCTTGGCCTTGTTCCCGTCCGACATGTGGTCGACGAGCTTGGCCCGCGCCTCGGGCGACCGGACCAGCACGATGCGCAGTGCCTGCAGGTTCATCGACGTCGGCGCCCACTTGATCAGGTCGTAGATCGCGTGCACCTGCTCGTCGCTCACCGGTTCGTCGGTGAAGGAGTTAGCGGTGCGGGCGGAGCGGAACAACAACTCCTGGGCGTCGTCGGACAGCGCCAGCGGCGCTTCGGTGGTCTGGGTCATGCCAAGATCTCCTCGAACAATGGGGGGATACGTTCGAGCAAACGACCGCGGCTGGCGCTGGCTTCCCTCGGCGTCGGTGATGCGTACCACTTAGTTGCGTAGGCAAATATTGGTGCCTCACGTTTATTGTTCGACTATTGTGCCAACCTGCGCATTGGGATGTGCATGATGCCGTCATCGAGAAACTCTTCGCCGTCCTGGACGAATCCAGCATCCTCGTAAAGCCCGGTCGCGTAGGCCTGCGCATCCAGCACCGCGTCCCGCGCGGTCCCGATCAACTCCAGTGCCGCCGCCAACAGGGTGGCGCCGTGGCCGGCGCGACGTGCGTCGCGGGCCACACAGACCCGACCGATGCGGGCCGCACCATCCGGATCATCCAAGATTCGCAGGTACGCCAGGATGCGCGGCACCGTGTTCGCGCCGTCGGCCCGGTCGGTCTCTTTGGTCTTGTCGGTCCGGTCGCTCACAGCCGGCGACGGCTCGTCGGCACCACCGTCCGTCGCCGTCAGCCAGAGGTGTCGCGTGCCCGGCTCCGGGTCGCGACCGTCGACATCGGAGTATGCACACTGCTGCTCGACAACGAAGACGTCGCATCGCAGCCGCAGAATTGCGTACAGCGTGACGGCGTCCAGGTCGGAGAAGCGTGCGACGTGAAGTTCGACCACCGCTGCCACCTTACTTACTGAATTCGATACCTTGTCCGTGACCGATCCGTCGCCGTACATTCACCTCGACGCACCCGCACCTTAACTAGGTTTTACTCCGCGACCCGCACTGTCTGTCTCGACCGTGATGGTCGCCCCGCGTCCGTAGGATGCGCCGCGGGTGTGCGCCAGCAGAGAGGGAATCACGTGCTACTCAAGGGTGTGCGGCCTATCGGGATCGCCATCGGGACGGGTGCGCTTGCGCTCGCCATGGCGGCCTGTTCGAGTTCGGGTGGCGGCGGGTCTGCCAGCGGCAGCAACACCACGGGGAAGGTGGACTGGAAGACTGCCCAGTCCGCGGCGGCCGGCGGTGGCATGGACGCGCTCGTCACGGCGGCCAAGGCGGAAGGAACGCTGAACCTGATTGCCGTCCCGCGCACGTGGGCGGGCTACGGCGCGATTATCGATGCGTTCACCGCGAAGTACGGCATCAAGATCAACAGCGAGAACCCGGACGGCTCCAGCGGCGACGAGATCAACGCGGTCAAGTCGACCAAGGGCCAGTCGAGCGCTCCGGATGTCGTCGACATCGGTAACTCGTACGCGCTGTCCGGTGCACAGGAGGGCGACTTCGCCCCGTACAAGGTGGCGAGCTGGAACGACATCCCGGCTGCGCTGAAGGACTCCGGCGGACTCTGGTATTCGGACTACGGCGGCTATATCTCGATCGGCTGCAACGCGACGAAGGTCGCCAGCTGCCCGACGACGATCAAGGATCTGGACAACCCTGCATTCAAGGGCAAGGTCGCTCTCAACGGCGACCCGACGAGCGCCAACGCGGCGTTCGAGGCAGTCTGGGCGGCGGCGCTGGCCAACGGCGGATCGGCGGACAACATCCAGCCCGGCATCGACTTCTTCAAGAAGTTGAACTCCGAAGGCATCTTCAACAAGACCAAGGTCACGCCGGCTACGGTCGCCTCCGGCGAGACGCCGATTGTTCTCGACTGGGATTACCTGCAGCTCGGCAACGTGGCGGCGTTGAAGCAGCAGGGCGTCACGTGGAAGGTCGCCGACCCGTCGGACGGCCTGGTCTCCGCGTACTACGCACAGGCCGTGAGCATCAACGCGGCGCACCCGGCGGCCGCGCGGCTGTGGGAGGAGTTCCTCTACAGCCAGACCGCAGACGGTGGCCAGAACGGCTGGATCCGTGGCTTCGCACGGCCGGTTGAGCTGACGGCCATGCAGTCGGGCAGTTCGGCCGACGCGACGGCGCTGGCGTCGCTGCCGTCGGTGACGGACGCGAACCCGTTCAACCCGACGCAGGCCCAGGTCACCGCGGCCAAGGACACGGTCACCAAGAACTGGGCAGCGGCGGTCGCGTAGTGGCCGACACGCTGTCCACCACGCAGGAGCCCCGTGACGAGACAGTCGACAGCGGCGGGGCCGGGTCAACCCGGCCCCGCCGCGGGCTTCCGCGCCGGATCGGCGCCAGCTGGCTCGGTCTCGTTCCGTTCTTCGCGTACATTTTGATCTTCTTCCTGCTGCCGATCGGCTTCATCCTCTACAACGCGTTTCTGAAGAAGACGACGTCTGCCTCGACCGTGCGCGACCCTGTCACGCAGCAGTTCGTGCACACCACCACGACGAGCTTCGGTGGTAGCAACATCGCCCAATCGCTGCGGGGCGTGTACCGGACATCGCTGGTGAACACGTTGCAGCTATCGGCCATCGTGGCAATCGTCGGCGCGGTGGTCGGCATCCTGCTCGCGTACGCGGTGGTGAACAGCCGAAGCGAGTTGCTCAAGCAGATCGTGACGTCGGCGTCGGCCGTGACCGCCAATTTCGGTGGCATCCCGCTCGCGTTCCTGTTCATCGCGACTGTTGGCAACGCTGGCGTGGTCACCACGTTCCTGAACGACCACTTTGGCTTCTCGCTGCAGAGCGACCTGCACTTCCAGCTCGCGACGATAACCGGCATCGCGCTCGTTTACATGTATTTCCTCGTCCCGCTGATGGTGCTGGTGATGACGCCGGCGTTGGAGGGACTCAAGCCGCAGTGGGCGGAGGCGGCCGAGAACCTGGGCGCGAGTCGTTGGCACTACTGGCGACTCGTCGCTGGGCCCGTCCTGCTGCCGAACTTCCTCGGGTCGGTGTTGCTGCTGTTCTGCTCGTCGTTCTCGGCGTACGCCACAGCGAATGCGCTGGCCGGTCAGTCGTTCCCGCTGGTGCCGACGCAGATCGCTAGCGTGCTGTCCGGCAATGTGCTGTCCGGACAGGAGAATCTCGGTGCGGCGCTGGCGCTCGACATGATCGTGGTGGTGCTGCCGTTGACCGTCATCTACCAGCTGTTGCAACGCCGTACGTCGAGGTGGCTGTCGTGAGCGCCGCATTGGAGCAAGTAGCGCAGCCGGATGCCACCCCGCAACCGGCGCTGGCGCGTCGCGCACCACGCCGACCGGCCCGCGGTGCGGTGCTGCGCTGGATCATCCTGATCGTCGCCGGGATCTACTTCATCGGTCCGCTGATCGCGGCCATCAGCTTCACCGTGCAGGACCACGTCCACGGCGGCATCAGCTTCTCCGCGTATCGGCAGATCTTCGCGACGCCGGCCACCGGCCAGATCGGGTTCACGACTGCGCTCGTCTACTCGCTCGAACTCTCCGCGATCACGATCCTGATCACGCTCGCGCTCATGCTGCCCACCCAGTTGCTGTTGCATCTTCGGCTGCCGCGAGCGCGCGGCGTCGTCGAGACGTTGACGCTACTGCCGCTCGTCTTCCCGCCGGTGGTGCTAGTCGTCGGGGTCAGTGACACGTTCGCCTGGGTCGGCGACAACAAGGGCGGACTCTCATCGTTCGTCACGTACATCCGCGGCAGCGGGCACCCGTTGGTGCTGTCATTGCTCTACGTGACGCTCGCGATGCCGTTCGTGTTCCGTACGATCGACGCCGGCATCCGTTCCATCGATGCGCGTACGCTCGTCGAGGCCGCGCGAGGTCTCGGCGCCGGTTGGTTGACCGTACTGTTTCGGGTGCTGATGCCGCCGCTGCGTACGGCGATCATCAACGCCGCGTTCCTGTGCTTCGCATTGGTGATGGGCGAATACACCATCTCGTCGATCCTCCTCTACACCAAGCCGTTCCCGGTTTGGCTCTACCAGTTGCCGACCACCTCCGGTCAGGTGCAGGCCGCCGTCTCGGTGTTCAGCTTGCTGTTGGTCGAGGTTCTGTTGTTGATGATCGGTGCCCTCAACTGGCGCCGTGGCACCCAGAAGCGAGGCTGACGAATGTCCGCGGCTACTTCGATCGTCCAGTCGGGCGTCGTGCAATCGGGCACCACCGTGGAATACCGCGACGTCCACCGCGTGTTCGGGGCGACGTCCGCGCTCGCCGGGCTCAGCCTACGGATCGAGCCGGGCGAACTGCTGGCGCTGCTCGGCCCGTCGGGCTGCGGCAAGACAACGGCGCTGCGCCTGCTGGCCGGATTTGACCGGCCAACCTCGGGCTCGCTGCTCATCGACGGCGAGGATGTCTCCCACGTGCCGGCCAACAAGCGCGACATGGGCATGGTTTTCCAGTCATACAGCCTCTTTCCGACCATGAGTGCGCGCGACAACGTCGCGTTCGGCCTGCGGATGCGCGGCCAATCCGGTCCGCAGCGACGCGGTCGCGCCGTCGAGCTGCTCGAACTCGTCGGGCTCGGCGACCATGCCAAGAAGTTCCCGCACCAGCTGTCGGGCGGTCAACAGCAACGGGTCGCTCTGGCGCGCGCACTGGCCATCTCGCCTCGGGTGCTATTGCTCGATGAGCCGCTCTCGGCGCTGGACGCCAAGGTCCGCGAACAGCTGCGTGACGAGATCCGGCGGCTGCAGCTCGAGCTGGGCGTTACGACTGTCTTCGTCACGCACGACCAGGAGGAGGCGCTATCTCTGGCCGACCGGGTCGGCGTGATGCGCGACGGCCGGCTGGAGCAGTGCGCGGCGCCGCAGGAGCTCTACGACCGACCGGCCACGCAATTCGTTGCCGAGTTCGTCGGGCGGATGAACAGGCTGGACGCGGTGGCCGAGCCGGGCTCGATGGTACGGGTGGGCACGCAGCTGTTCGCGGACCTTGGCGTCCAGCGCCGAGAGCGGCTCATCGAGCAATAGCACCCGA
>DASQPR010000424.1:0-8741 GCA_035643815.1 Micromonosporaceae bacterium
CGAGACCCGCGTGCAATCGGCGCGCACGTCATCGTGATGCGCAACTCGCCCCAGCACGGCGCCGACGAAACCTACTTCGCGCTGCATGACAAGCCTGCTCTGGCCGGCTACCAGATGATCTACTCGAACATTGACTACACCGTTTACCAGCTTGGCGATCGGCTCGCGGCAGCCGGGTAGCCCTTGGACGCTGGCGCGACAAACCACCTCTTGACGGTCGCCGGCCAGCCTCGGACTCGGCTGTCAAGCGGCGCAGCGACCGACAGATTGCTAGCGACCAAAGATCGCTAAATTCAATGCCTGTCTTCCTACCCGCTCGACGAGGGGCGCGGGTGGGCGGCGACGAAATCGACGACGTACGCATCGAGGGACCGCTTCGGTTTCCAGCCGAGCGCGCGTGCGTTCGTCGAGTCGGCCCGCCCGTGTGCGCGCTCGCCCCGTTTCGCTGGCACGAACTCGTACGGCACGCCGAATAGTTCGGCCACGTCGAGGATCGACCACTCGCGGCCGGCGCCTAGCAGATAACCGTCGCCCGAACCGCGGTCGGCGCAGATCACGATGCCGTCGATGATGTCGTCGATGTGCGTGAAGTCGCGGGTCTGGCTGCCGGGCGAGACGACGGTCAGCGGCACGCCGCGCTCGTACTGATCCTCGAAGATGCCGATGACCGTCGCGTACGAGCCCTCGCGGATCTGGCCGGGACCGTAGACGTTGTAGAAGTACGTGATGACGTAGTCGAGGCCGTACCAGGTCGCGAAGTTCTGGATGTACTCGACGTTCTTCGCCTTCGTCCACGCGTACGGGTTCAGGTTCTCGTCCTGCCCGTCGTTGCCGAACTTCGAGCTCGACCCGGCGTAAACGAGTTTCGCCCGGTGCGCCTTCGCGAACCGGACGACCTCCTTGGTGCCGTGCATGTTGAAGTCCCAGGTCGTGTCGACCTCGTCGAACGACTGCACGATGCGGGAGTATTCGCCTAGGTGGAACACGACCGCTGGATCAGGCAGGCCGGCGTTCGCCCACGTCTTGGCGATGTCGACGGTCGACGCGTGTAGGTAGATCGCTCGCTCGTCGTCGACGTGGTTCTTCTCCGTACCGGTGAAGTAGTTGTCCAGCGACACGACGCGGGCGTCTGGGTGATCGGCAAGCAAACGCCGCATCAGGTGAGCGCCGACGAAGCCGGCGCCACCGGTGACCAGGTACGTTTCGTCGCTCACGGCACAACCTCCAGGGCCGCCGCAGAAGCCGGCGCCGACGGACCGGCATTCGTGCGCGACCGTACCACCTCGACGACGTGCTCAATCGCCTGGTCGAGCGGCACGTTGTTGCGCTGCGACCCATCGCGGTAGCGGAACGACACGGTGCCGCCCTGAACGTCCTCGTCGCCGGCGATCGCCATGAACGGAATCTTCTGCTGCTGCGCCGTTCGGATCTTCTTCTGCATCCGGTCGTCGGACGTGTCGACCTCGGCCCGGATGCCACGCACCCGCAGCTGCTCCACGAACGACTCTAGATACAAAGCGTGATCATCGCGGATGGGGATGCCGACCACCTGCACCGGGGCCAGCCAGGCCGGGAACGCGCCGGCGTAGTGCTCGGTCAGGATGCCGAAGAACCGCTCGATCGACCCGAACAGCGCCCGGTGGATCATCACCGGCTGCTTCCGCGTGCCGTCGGCGGCCTGGTATTCGAGCCCGAACCGCTTCGGCTGGTTGAAGTCGAGCTGGATCGTGGACATCTGCCAGGTGCGCCCGATGGCGTCCCGCGCCTGTACGGAGATCTTCGGTCCGTAGAACGCGGCGCCGCCCGGGTCGGGGACGAGTTCCAGGCCGGACTCGACCGCGGCCCGCCGCAACGCCTCCGTCGCGGTCTCCCACTCGGTCGGATCTCCGAGAAACTTCTCCGAGTCGCCCCGAGTGGACAGCTCCAGGTAGAAGTCGTCGAGGCCGTAGTCGCGCAGCAGGTTCAACACGAACGCGAGCAGGCTGCGCAACTCGGTCTGCATCTGCTCCTGAGTGGTGTAGATGTGCGCGTCATCCATCGTCAGGCCACGGACCCGAGTCAGGCCGTGGACCACGCCAGACTTCTCGTACCGGTACACCGACCCGAACTCGAACAGCCGCAGCGGCAGCTCCCGGTAGGACCGCCCGCGCGCCTGGAAGATCAGGTTGTGGAACGGGCAGTTCATCGGCTTGAGCCGGTATTCGGCCCCCTCCAACTGCATCGGCGGGAACATCGTGTCGGCGTAGTAGGGCAGGTGCCCGGACGTCTCGAACAGCTCGGACTTCGTGATGTGCGGCGTGTTCACGAACGAGTATCCGGCCGCCTCGTGCGCTAGGCGCGAGTAGTTCTCCAGCTCGCGCCGGATGATTCCGCCCTTCGGGTGGAACACGGCGAGGCCGGAGCCGATCTCGTCCGGGAAACTGAACAGATCGAGGTCGGCGCCGAGCTTGCGGTGGTCGCGGCGGGCCGCCTCCTCCAGCAGCTTCAGGTAGTCCTTGAGCTGCTCGCGGGTCGGCCACGCGGTGCCGTACACGCGCTGCAGTTGGGGGTTTTTCTCCGAACCGCGCCAGTAGGCCGCCGCGGTGCGCATGAGCTTGACCGCCGCGGCGTTGATCAGCTTCGTGGTCGGCAGGTGCGGGCCGCGGCACAGGTCGGACCAGACGACCTTGTCGGTCGCCGGGTCAACGTTGTCGTAGATCGTGAGCTCGGCGCCGCCGACCTCGACGGCCTCGTCCGCGTCCAGGTCGGCGCCGCCGGTGCCATCGCTCTTCACATCGACGAGCTCCAGCTTGTACGGCTCGTCGGCCAGCTCAGCCTTCGCGTCAGCGACCGAGGAGAACCGGCGGCGCCGGAAAACCTGGCCGGCCTTGACGATTTCCTGCATCCGCTTTTCGAGACGGCCGAGGTCGTCGGGCTGGAACGGCTTGGCGACGTCGAAGTCGTAGTAGAAGCCGTTGTCGATGGGCGGGCCGATGCCGAGCTTCGCGTCCGGGAACACATCCTGCACCGCCTGCGCCAGCACGTGGGCCGTCGAGTGGCGCAGCACGGCCAGGCCGTCGGGCGACTCGATCGAGACCGGCGTCACCACGGTGTCCTCGGTCGGCGTCCACGCCAGGTCACGCAGCCGCCCGTCGACGTCGCGGACCACCACGATCGCCTTCGGGCCGGCCGTCGGGAGACCGGCGGCGGCGACTGCTTCGGCACACGTCGTCCCGGCCGCGACGGCAAGAGCGTCGGGCGCGGCGGTGGCGACGGCTTCGGACACGGTGGGCTCCCTGCAAGAGATCGTCAGGTGGTTGACCAGACGATGTTATCGGTCCGCTCACCCTCCGCTGCATGCGGCGCACAACCCGCGCGGGTACGCCGGACCGGAAGGCTGCGCACGATGTTCCCGATGTCTGCTGTTGTCCACGATCATCCGGCGTTAGATTGTCGCCGTGGCCACTTCCGAGATGATCGCCGCACTCCAGCGGCGCTACCAGTCGTTTTTCGCGTCCAAACCGGCCGTGCCGTTCGCGGTCGCCGATGTCGGCGGCGAGCCCCACCAGTTTGGCGCCGGCGACCCCGAGTTCACAATCCGGGTGCTCGATCCTCGCGGAGCGAAGGCGCTCGAGACACTCGACCAGTTCGGTGTCGCGGTCGCCTATCTCGAAGGGTGGCTCGATGTTGACGGCGACCTGGCCGCCGCGCTGCGGATGCGGCGATTCTTCCGAGACATGCACCCGGTCAAGTGGGTCTCGCAGTTCGTCCCGTCGCTGGTCAAGGGCCGCAAGGCGAGCGACCGCGAGGCGATCTCCCATCACTACGACGAGGACTCGGAATTCTTCCTGAGCTTCCTCGACGAGCGCCACCGCTGCTACACCGAGGGCGTCTTCGCTCGCGACGACGAGCCGCTGGAAGACGCGATGACCCGCAAGATGGACATCGCGTTCGACGCGCTCGGCGTCAAACCGGGAGACCACGTGTTGGAGGTCGGCGGCGGGTGGGGTGCCTGGGTCGAGTACGCCGGCAAACGCGGCGTCGAGGTCACCACGCTCACCCTGTCGAAGGAGTCCGAGCGTTACCTCAGCGGCCTGATCGCCGACGAGGGGCTGCCGGCACGCGTCGTGCGCGAGCACATCTTCGCCTACAAGAGCCCGAGCCGATATGACGGCATCGTGAACATGGGCGTTACCGAACACCTGCCGGATTACAAGACCACGCTGCGCAAATACGCCGAACTGGTCAAGCCGGGCGGCCGGGTCTACCTTGACGCGCTCGCGATGCGCCGCAAATACAACATCTCCACGTTCATGAGTCGGTACGTCTACCCCGGTGGCCAGTCGCCGCTCCTGCTGCACAGCTACCTGCGCGACGTGGCACACTCCCCGTTCGAGCTGATCAGCGTCACGGACGACCGGCACAACTACTATCTGACCTGCCAACGCTGGGCCCAGCGCCTGGATGCCAAGCGCGACGAGATCGTGGCCCGCTGGGGTGAACCGCTCTACCGCCGGTTCCGTCTGTTCTTGTGGGGCTCGGCGGCCGGTTTCGACACCGGGCTCGTACAGGCCTATCGGTGGGTGCTTCGCCTGCCAAGCGCCGAAGCGTAGCGGCAGCCGCGAGACGCAGTATTAACGCCGAAGCGTAGCGGCAGCCGCGAGGCGCAGTGTTAGCGCGAAGCGTGCGGCAGCCGCGAGGCGCCATGTTGCAGCACGAGCGAGGCCGAGCGGTACCGACTCCAACGGAGGATGAGCACGTGAAGCGCTGGACATTCATGATCGTCGGAATCGTGCTCCTCATCGCCGGAGTGATCTTCATGCTCCAGGGCCTCGACGTGCTCGGCGGCAATGGCGGCATGAACGGCAACAAGACCTGGGCGGTGCTCGGCCCGATCATCGCGATCGTGGGCATTGGGGCGCTGGTGACCGGCGCTCGCGCCCGATCGCGCTCGTCGGTGCGGTAGCCACGGACGGGGCGTCCGGTCAGACCACCCAGGCCGCAGCGGTACGCTCGCCCGCATGCGACGACTCGCAAGCCCAGGATGGCTGCTGAAGCACGCCATCGTGCTGGCGCTCGTCGCCGCATTCCTGATCCTGGGGTGGTGGCAGTTCGGCCGCGCGAAACAAGGCAATGCGCTGAGCCTCGGCTACACCTTTGAGTGGCCGTTTTTCGCCGCATTCGTGATCTTCATGTGGGTACGGGAGATTCGGATCACTCTGTACGGGCCGCCCGGCGACCGTCGGCGGCCGGCCGGCCCTCGCGACGACATGACCGAGCGGACCGACTCGGGCGCCGCTTCCCGCCGTACCGGCGAGGGCGCTGGCTCGGACCGATCGATCACGCGGACCGCGACCGACGATCGGCCAGCGGGGATCACGACGTTTGACGTTGACGCCGCGCTCGCGCGGCGTGCGCGCGAGCAGCGCAGAAGCCCCGTCGTCGACGGGAGCTCCGATTACAACCAGTACCTGGCCTGGCTGGCCGCCCACCCCGATGCACGGCCGCGCGACTACCGGCGCTCCGGTGCCGCGACCGAGGAGAACGCTCATGGCTGAACCGATCACTACCGACGCCGACCACACCGCGGCCTCGACGAACCCCCGCACCGTACCGCCGAGGTTGCGTGGCGCCTTGTTGCGCTACCGCGCCTTGGCCTACACCGTCGGCGTCGGCCTGGTGATCCTCACGTTCGTCGGCATCCCGCTGCAGATCTGGGCCCATAACGACAGCGTCGCGACCTATGTCGGAATCGCGCACGGCTACCTGTACCTGATCTACCTACTCCTGGTCTTCGATCTGGCGCGCCGGGCGCGCTGGCCGATCATGCGGATCGCCGGCGTCGCGTTGGCTGGCACGATTCCGCTGCTCGGTTTCTTTGTCGAGCGTTGGGTGACGCACCGGACCATCGCCGAGCAGTAGCCGGCCCGGACCGGCTACGGCCGCCGATCGTCGGCTCCGGCGGCCGACCCGACTTCCGGCCGGTGCTACTTCGCGGCGCCCGGCCGAAGCGCGATCGCCTTCAGGAAAATCTGACCGATCTTCGACGGGTCGGCGGTGACAAACGTGCCGCCGCCGGTCGTGCTGGTGATCTTCTGCAGCTCGCTCTCGTTGACGTCGGTGCCGATGCCGATCGCGATGACCTGGACCGGCTTCGCCGGGTTCTCGACCGACTTCAACTGGCTGATCAGATGGTCCAACGTCATGCCGCCCGGGTCGTCGTTCTGGCCATCGGTCATGATGACGACCGAGTTGACCCGGCTCGGGTCCCAGTTCTTCTGCACTGCCTTGTACGCGGCCAGCACCGTGTCGTAGAGCCCGGTGTTGCCATTGGGCACCGGCTGGATGTTGCCGAGCTTCGACAGCATCTCGGCGCGGCCATTGGCGAGCGACTCGATCGGCACGAGCTGCCGGTAGTCGATGTTGCCGCGCAGCTTCGTGGAGAACGTCCAAAGTCCGAGCGTCCACTGATCGTCGAAGAGCGACAGACCAGCCTTGGCCGCAGCGATCGTCACTTGCTCCCGCGTCGCGTTATGCGCCGTCGGCACCGTCTCCGCCATCGAGCCGGACACGTCGATGACGGCCAGCAGGCGACCCGGTACGGTCACCGCGGACCACGTCGATAGCGCCTGGTCGACGGCGGCTCCGGAGACGTCGGTCGCGGCCTTGAGCGGTCCGGTCGGCATCCCCGGAAGCTTCGGCATCGTGCTAGCGAACGTGCCGTCGGGCGCCCGCAGGGCCGCCTTGGCGAGCAGGTTCTTCCACGAGTCGCCGGTCATCCGCGACTCGAACTTGAGCGCCGCATCGGCCTTCGCGGCCGATATGCCGGGGAGCTGTGTGAACGGATAGTCGAGCGCGGGTGGCGCCGGGTCAAGGTAGACCGCGACGAGGGGCACCGGCGGCTTGGCCGCGTCGTAGGCCAGGACGCTCTGCTCCGGCACGGGCGCGAGCGACAGGCTGCGCGCGATCGTCGTCTGATCGGTCGCGCGTGGGAAGCGACCCATCAGGTCGTCGCGTAGCCGGCTCTCACCGGACGCCAACGCGCGCATCGCACCGATCGCCTGTGCCTGCGCGTTGGTCGCGGCGGTCGAGTCCGGCGGGGTCGATCCGGTGACGCCGGCCGCGCTCTGCGTTGCCGCGCCGACGGCCAGGAGCGCCGCGAGGCCGGACGCGTCGACGTTCGGATCGACCAGGCCCGGTCGGATCTGACCGGTCGCCAGCTTGGCCAGCAGTGTCGCCCACGTCGGCTTGGCGTCGCCCAACGCGGCCGCGACCGGCTGCGGCAGCGCGACGACGACCGGGCTGGTCGCGACGCTGGACCCGTTCATCGCCAGTTGTGGCGACGCGGTGGTGAGGCGGGACAACCACGTCGACGAGTCCGGGATCCACACATCTGGTACGGCGGTCCCGCCGTTGGCCTGGCCGAGCCCCGAAACCGACACGTTGGATGCGCCCGCGATGACCGCCGCCTCGCCGGCCGGGGTGGCCGCGCTCACCGTGATCTTCACGCACGAGCCGTCCACAGAGGTCCGCTGGGCGTTCCACGCGACGGCAAGTGCCGAGACCGCGGGCGCGATCTCCGGCGCCGCGGCAACGGTCAACCCGCTACTGCTCGGGCACGACGCCGCCTCCTTATGCTGCCAGCGGTGGTAACCGAACCACCCGCCGACGCCCGCGCCGGCCACGAGCAGCAGCACAAGCAGCGTCAGGAGAAAACGGGACGCGCCCGTGCGGCCGGCCCTGCGATGTTGTCCCTTCACGGTTCCCCATACTCACGTAAAGCTGCGCGCGGGATCAAAAACCGAGACGAGATAGTTAGACATTGACGCCTATCAAAGCCTCTGTCGGTTTATGTACTGCTCGCCCAGGTCGCGGCGGTCTGATGCTAAATTTGACGGCCCCTACTTCGAGATCGCTAAGGTCGCTTCGTGCGGTTTGCAGGTGTACGTCTGGTCGCCACACTGGTGGCTCTCGTCGGTAGCGTGAACCTTCTCACATCCGTACGACCGCACGCCAGGCTGGCCGGCCTCGCCGCGCCGATGGACGGCGGCGTCCCCGGCCGCGCTCAGGCATTTGTCGTCGGTGTCCTCCTCATCGTCATCGCGCGGGGCCTGATCGCCCGGCGCTATGCCGCGTGGGTGACCGGCGTTGCTGCGTTGGCGGTGGCCGCGCTGGCCGCGATTCCCCACCGGCCGTTCGCGGTCGCACTCGCCGGCGCCAGCCTGGTCGCGCTCGTCACGTTGCGACATGACTTTCCGGCTCGCCCCGATCCGGCCCGGCTTCGCCTGTCGGGTCAGATCGGGTCGGTCGCGATCGGGTCCGCGGTCGTCGGCGGTGGCTGGGATCTCGTGGTGAATCGGCACGACCCGGCCGGCGTGGGCAACGCGGTAGTCGGATACCTGTCGACCGATGCACCGACGGGGTGGCGAGCGTGGTTGGTGACGTTCGTGATCGCCGGATCGGTCGTGCTCGCCGTGGTCGTCGCCTTCCTCCCCGCCAGGCCGCCGAGGCCGGGGAGCTCGCTGGATCGGGCCGACGTCACCGAGCTCGCGGCCCGAGGGAACGCCGACAGCCTCGCGCCGTTCGCGACCCGTGCGGACAAGGCGTACGTGTTCAGCCCCGACCGCCGGGCCGCCGTCGGCTACCGGGTCTTGTTCGGCACGGCACTGGTCGGCGGCGATCCGGTCGGCTCGATCGACAGCGCCGGCGCCGCGATCAAGGCGTACATCGACCTGTGTACGCGGCACGGGTGGCGGCCGGCC
>DASQPR010000425.1:0-5201 GCA_035643815.1 Micromonosporaceae bacterium
AGGAGTTCTGCGATGCGCATCTTCGATCCACACATCCACATGACGTCGCGCACGACGGACGACTACGAGCGGATGGCCGCCGCCGGTGTGCGCGCGATCGTCGAACCCGCGTTCTGGCTCGGGCAACCACGCACGAGTGTCGGGACATTCGCCGACTACTTCGACGGTCTCGTCGGTTGGGAGCCGTTCCGCGCCAGCCAATTCGGGATTCGGCACCACTGCACCATGGCGCTGAATCCCAAGGAAGCCAACGATCCACGGTGCCGAGGCGTGCTCGACCTGCTTCCCAGGTATCTGGCGAAGGACGGCGTCGTAGCGGTCGGCGAGATCGGGTTCGACTCGATGACGGCCGACGAGGACAGCGTCTTTGCCACGCAGCTCGAGATGGCCGTCCGACACGAACTACCGGCGCTCGTTCACACCCCCCACCGGGACAAGGCCCGCGGTACCGTGCGCACGCTTGCGCTCGTGGCCGAGTCCGGCATCGATCCGGCGCGGGTCGTGATCGACCACCTCAACGAAGTAACGGTTGATCTCGTCCGGGACACCGGATGCTGGCTCGGCTTTTCCATCTATCCCGAGACGAAGATGTCGCCGGACCGGATGGTCGCGCTCCTTCGCCGGTACGGGCTCGAACGCATCCTGGTGAATTCGGCCGCCGACTGGGGTCGCTCCGATCCGCTGCTGACTCGAGCGACGGGCGATGCCATGCTCGCGGCCGGATTTTCGGACGAGGACGTCGACCAAGTGCTATGGCGCAACCCGGTGGACTTCTACGCCCAATCCGGCCGGCTCGAGTTGGCCGACCTCGGTGCGGTCGCGGCCACGCACGCCGGTAACTCGATCCTGCGAGGTGGCGACTGATGCGGCTGAAGCATTCGGACGGACAGACCGTACACCTCGCATACTGTACGAACGTCCACCCAGCCGAGGATCTCGACGGTATCGTCCACCAGCTGGACACGTACGCGGTGCCGGTGCGACAGCTGCTGGACGCTAATGTCCTCGGACTCGGCCTGTGGCTGGCCGTGGACGCTGCTACCGGACTCGCCGCAGATCCCACCTCGCGCGATCGGCTGCGTCGGGAACTCGCCGCTCGTGGTTTGGAAGTCGTAACGCTGAACGGGTTCCCGTACCGAGCGTTCCATGCTCCGGTAGTCAAACATGCGGTCTACCAACCGGACTGGACCACGCGCGAACGTCTCGACTACACGCTCACGCTCGCCAGAATCCTGGTCGAAGTGATGCCCGACGACGCGGAACGTGGATCGATATCGACGCTTCCGCTGGGGTGGCGCGAGCCGTGGAGCGCCGAACGCTCGACGGCGGCGCGCCGCAACCTCGACCTGCTGGCGGCCGGGCTGAATGATCTCGCGTCGCGGTCCGGACGGACGGTACGAGTCGCGTTCGAGCCAGAGCCTGGATGTGTCATCGAGACGACGGGTCAGGCGCAGCGTGAACTATCCGGGATGGACACGCGGTTTCTGGGCATCTGCCTGGACCTCGCGCATCTCGCGTGCGCCTGGGAGCAACCGGTGGACGCTCTCGCCGGCCTGACCGACGCCGGCCTTCCCGTCGTCAAGGTCCAGGTGTCGGCGGCGCTCGGGGTAGACGACCCGGCGGTCGCCCGGGACACGCTCCGCCAATATGTGGAGCCACGCTTTCTGCACCAGACCCGGGCCCGGGACGGGTCTGCGGTCGATGATCTGGGCGACGCACTCGATGCCGGTATGGCCGGACCGTGGCGCGTGCATTTCCACGTACCCGTGCATTCCGCGCCAGCACCGCCGCTCCACGCCACGTATGGGACGCTTCGGGCCGCGCTCGGCGAACTGCTTGGGGGAACGCGCGCGGCGTGCGATCACTTCGAGGTCGAGACGTACACCTGGGACGTGCTCCCGGCCGACCAGCGCCCGGAAACGCCGAATCAGCTCGCGGCCGGCATCGCCGCCGAGCTCGCGTTCGCCCGCGACGAGATGCTCGATCTCGGTCTGTACCCGGCCGATTCCGCGGACATACCCGCGCGATGAGCAGCGACGTGATGATTGGAGGCTCGATGGCTACTCGCACGGCACCATTGGTTGTGCTGAACGTGGTCGGACTGACCCCCCGCTTGTTGGCTCAGATGCCCAACCTGCGGGGCGTCGCCGCGTCCGGCTTTCAGGCGCAGCTCGGCACAGTGTTGCCGGCTGTCACATGCTCGGCCCAGGCCAGCCTGTTGACCGGAGCGCTGCCGTCTGAACACGGCATCGTCGGCAATGGCTGGTACTTCCGCGAGGTTGGCGAGGTGCTGCTGTGGCGGCAGCACAACGCGCTCGTCGGTGGCGAGAAGGTGTGGCAAGCGGCGCGAGCGCGGCGCCCGGACTACACGGTGGCCAACGTCTGCTGGTGGTATGCGATGGGTGCGGACGTTAACTGGACCGTGACTCCGCGCCCGGTGTACTACGCCGACGGGCGCAAGGAACCCGACTGCTACACCGATCCACCCGAGTTGCACGACGATCTGACCGCGGCGCTGGGCACCTTCCCGCTGTTCAACTACTGGGGACCGACCGCCGGCCTCGCCTCGTCACGATGGATCGCCGACGCCGCCACCCGAGTGATGGCGCGCCACGATCCCGATCTGACCCTCGTGTACCTGCCGCACCTCGACTATGACCTGCAGCGTTTTGGCCCGGCCGATCCGCGGGCCGCGACGGCCGCTGCCGATTTGGACCGGACGATCGGTCCGCTGCTGGATCGCGCACGTGCGCGTGGCGCGATCGTCGTGGCCCTGTCGGAGTACGGCATCACGCCCGTAAGCCGGCCGGTGCACATCAACCGCATGTTGCGGATCGAGGGCCTGCTGCGGGTGTACGCGCAGGACGGCATGGAGTACTTGGATCCGTGGACGTCGCGGGCGTTCGCGGTCGCCGACCATCAGGTCGCGCACGTCTACGTGGCCGATCCGGCTGACCTGCCGACCGTACAGGCGCTGTGCGAGCAGTTGGCCGGTGTCGACTGCGTGCTCGATGCTTCGGGCAAGGCAGCACACGGTCTGGATCACCCTCGCGCCGGCGAACTCGTACTGGTGGCCGACGACGACGCATGGTTCACGTACTACTACTGGCTCGACGATGTCCGCGCCCCCGATTTCGCCCGGCTCGTGGAGATCCACCGCAAACCGGGGTACGACCCGGCGGAGCTGTTCCTCGACCCGGCCGCGCCCGGCGCCGCCCGGCTACGGGCCGCCGTCGCACTGGCTCGCAAGAAGCTGGGCATGCGATATCTGATGAACGTCGTCGGACTCGACGCCGGCGCGCAGGCCGTACGTGGATCTCATGGCCGCCTGCCGACGGATCCTAACGACGCTCCCGTGCTGCTCTGCTCGGATGCGTCGGTGGCGCGGGAACGCATCGAGTCGACCGAAGTTAAGCGGCTGCTTCTGGAGCTGGCCGGTTGCGCGGACGGCGCGGCGATAGCGAGCGGCGGCTGACCGATCCGTGCCGCTCGGTCTGGGATGGCTCGGTCCGGGATGGCTCGGTCGCCCGCCGCGTTACGACGTCGAGACCGTGTCGCGAGGAAGGCGAGGACGGCGAGGCCGGCGATTGCTGCCGCCAGGTTCACGTAACCGAGCACGGACGCGATGAGAACGATCGGGTTTGCGCCGGGTAGGTCGCGGCCGAACGCGCCAGACACGTTGTGCAGCACGTAGAACAGCGCCTCAGCGGCGAGGAACGAGGCGAGCAGTGTCGTTCCCCCACGGCGCCGCCGAGTGAACAGCACCGTCGCGGCAACGAACCATGCCAACGTGACGATGAGCAACACTGACAACCGCGGAAACCCAATCCAGCCGAGGCCGTACTGGTGGATGGCGTACGGCACCTGCCAGACGTAGTTGGCAAGGGTCGCGGTCGTTAGTGCTGCCATCGCCGGCCGACGCAGTCGCGTCCATTGCTTGTCGGCACGGTCAGGTTCGGACAGGTCGTTGACTCGTCTCATGGCTAACAGCATCCGTGCCGTTGACCGCGTTCTCCATCCGGAAATACCCCCAGCGAACCCTGAGGTCCCGATCGTGGTCAGCCGACAGTTCGCAGAGGCCGATGTCGTAGGTGTCGCATATGGTCCGCCACAACTCCGCGCCCCACGCCTCGCATTGGAGGGATGGCATGACTCTGACCCTTACCAACGGATTCGTCCCGTGGTCCGTTGTCGACCTACAGATGCGGGCCGCGAGGACGATCTGGCTGGCGACCGTGAGGCCAGATGACCGCGCGCATGCCGTACCGGTCTGGTTCGTTTGGCGCGCTCCGGCGGTATACACGATGAGCCGCCGTGATCTGCAGAAGGCGGTCAACCTTCGACACCAGTCGTGGGCCGTCGCGCATCTGGGCGACGGTGACGACACGATCATTCTGGAGGGCCCGGCCACGGTGGTCTCGGACGCGGCCGAGGTGGACGCCGTCGACCGTGCATGGTCGGCAAAGTACGTCGATCCGGGCACGGGGACGCACGATACCGTACGCGTTCCGGACGCCGACGTGTGGCGGATCGATCCGGCGCACGTGATGACGTGGGCGTACGGCGACGTCACCAGCCGTACCGACTGGCGCCTCACCGAAACCTCAGCGTGACCGAGTCCGCAAGCGGTCCCTCCACACAGCCGGTGTGCCGTCGCCGTGTCGGCGCCCACGGCCGGCCGCGACGGCGTCGACGGACTCGACGATGCCGCCTACTG
This sequence comes from Micromonosporaceae bacterium, assembly GCA_035643815.1. Taxonomy (GTDB): domain Bacteria; phylum Actinomycetota; class Actinomycetes; order Mycobacteriales; family Micromonosporaceae; genus DASQPR01. The sequence continues at coordinate 4,718 of DASQPR010000425.1, forward strand.
TGATGGCAAGCGGTGACACGGACCGCGGCGCGGTGCATTGGGAGGATAACCGATGAAGGCGATCGTCCAAGAACGGTTCGGTCCGCCTGAGGTGCTGCGGTTGGCGGACGTCGAGGTTCCCGAGATCGGTGCCGACGACGTGCTCATCCGAGTGCACGCCGCCGCGCTCAACCCGTACGACTGGCACATGGTGCGCGGCGACCCGCGGGTGGCCCGGCTCATGGGCGTGGGGCTGACGAAGCCGAAGGCTCGCGTGGCCGGGGTCGACGGGGCGGGACGGGTGGAAGCCATTGGCGCCAACGTCACCGTGCTGCGGCCGGGTGACGAGGTGCTCGGATTCTGCCGCGGAGCGTTCGCGGAATATGCCGGCGCCAAAGCCGACAAGGTGGTGCCCAAGCCGTCGAGGCTGACCTTTGAGGAGGCGGCCGCGGTTCCGATGGCGGCGCTGACCGCCCTGCAAGCGCTCGTCGACGTGGCTCAGGTG
>DASQPR010000426.1:0-3776 GCA_035643815.1 Micromonosporaceae bacterium
AACCCGCCCGTCGGTCGAACCATCAGCCGATCCGCCAGACGATCCGTTAGGCGACTTCCCGACCGGAGCGCCGGACGTCAAGGACCGACTCGGTAGCCGCTTCGCGAAGCTCTGGGCGGCGAGCACCACATCCGCCATCGGCACGGGACTCGCCAACGTGGCGACGCCGCTATTTGTCGCATCCCGCACCAGCAATCCGCTCGTCGTCTCGATCGCCGCGACCGTCGCATGGCTGCCCTGGCTCATCTTCGCGCTACCGGGCGGCGTGCTCGTCGATCGACTGGACCGCCGCCGGGTGATGGTCACGATCGACTGGATCCGAGTGGTCGCCCTGGCCGTCCTGGGCGTCGCACTCCTCGCCGACCATGCGAGCATCGGGTTGCTCTACGGCGTCCTGTTCATCACGGCCGTGGGCGAGGTCACATTCCGATCCGCCAGTCAGGCGTTCACTCCCGCTCTCGTGCCGCCATCGCTGCTCGAGCGCGCCAACGGCTGGCTCGCGGGCGGATCCATGCTCACCGCCGGCCTGTTCGCCGGACCACTGGGCGGTTTCCTCTACGCGGTCACGCCGAGCTTGCCGTTCATCGCCAATGCCGGTACGTACGCTGCCAGCGCGATCCTCGTCGGCCTGATCGGCGGCTCGTTCCACGCGCGCAGCGCGGCCGCCCGCAGCGACACCACCCCGACGCATCAGCCGCCGGCCTCCGTATGGTCGGACATGATCAGCGGGTTGCGATGGCTCGTCCGCCAACGTCTGCTGCGCACGATGGCGATACTCATCGGCCTGTTGAACGTAACCTTGACCGCCGCACTCAGTGTTCTCGTGCTGCTGGCCAAGGAGCGACTGCATGTTGGCTCGGTCGGCTACGGTGCTTTGTTCAGCTGCCTCGCGGTCGGCGGTCTACTCGGGTCCGTGTTGGGCGACCGGATCATCGCGCGGTTCAGCGCCACGTGGACCATCCGGATCGGCCTGTTGGTCGAGGCGGTCACTCACCTGGTGCTCGCCATGTCCCACAACGCGTACGCAGTCGGCGCGATCTTCTTCGCGTTCGGCGTCCACGGCGCGCTCTGGACGATCGCCTCGGTGTCGCTGCGCCAGCGGCTGACACCGCCCGAGATGCTCGGCCGGGTGGGCAGCGCGAATCTCTTCGTGAGCGCTGGTGGCAACTGTGTCGGCGCGATCCTCGGCGGCGCGCTGGCAACCGCCTTCGGACTCTCGGCGCCGTATTGGGTCGGCTTCGTCGTTGCGATCCTCGTGTCGGCCGCAACCTGGCGCGTCTTCGATCGGGCCAAGGTGGCAGCCGCCTACGCGAGCGGCGCAAATCGAATAAACGGCGCAACCGCGGTGACATCGACGAGTGCTGAGATCGGGCCCGACGCGACCAACGGGCACGCGGTGTAGCGGGTAACCTTCGCGCGTGCGTACCCATCGAAGCTTCTTCGCGGTCTTGCTTTCCGCGGCCGTCATGGCCGCGCTGGCCGCGTGCGGGTCGTCGTCGACGCCCGCCCCGACGGCGAGCCACCGGCCGGCCAAGCACGCCGCGGTCGCGGTCGGCGGTTGCCTGATGTCAGTCACGACGGACCTGTCGGTCGAACCGACGGTGTCGGTGCCGGCGTCGGCTGCGTGCACAACTCCGCCGACAAAGCTGGAGATCGCCGACGCGATCCCGGGGCACGGGCCGGCGGCCAAGGCCGGTGACTCGCTCGACGTGAAGTACGTCGGCCTGCACTGGACGAATCGCCAGACGTTCGACGCGTCGTGGAACAACGGTCCGACCAACACGTTCAACGTGTCGCCGCTCGGCACGGCAAGCGTGATCGACGGTTGGAACCAGGGCTTGATCGGCGCGCGGGCCGGAGATCGGCGGGTTCTTGCTATCCCGTCGTCACTCGCCTACAAGGAAGCCGGCTCGGGCACGGCTATCGGGCCAAACGAGGCGTTGATCTTCGTGATCGACGTCGTCACCGTGACGCCGGGCGGGAGCGCGTCGCCGACCGGATGAGCCTTGCGGCCGCGAGCGTTCCGGTTAGCTGGCTTGGGCGGGGGCGCCGCACATCGGGCGACTCGTGCCCCGGATGCGCGCGGACAGCACCGGCACCCAGTGGTCGCCATAGCGCAGTTGGAGCGCGGGGATCCGCCAGTCGTTGCCGGTGATCACGTGGCGGCACAGCGGCGACCCGCACGAACAGCCCATCGTGAACGACTCAGCGCCAGCGCTGGTCGCATAGTCGTTGGTGACCTCTTCGCCGGCCAGGATGTCGCGGCGGGCGGCGAGGGTGTAGGCGTCGACCCACCATAGGTTCGGGTCGCAGCTGTGGTTGCCATACCCGTTGGTGCGCCGTGGCGGCAGTACGAGATGGGCGTCGTCGTCGACGACGATCGTGTCGACGTACGGCTGTTGGGGATCGGCCGCGGCCGCTGCGAAGGTCTCCTGCAGTTCGATGGTCGACACGAGTCGGCCGCCGAGGCGTGACACGACGGTGTCGGCGGTGATGGGACGACGGGCAAAAAGTCCTCGACCGGAGATCGGAGACCGACGCACTTCAACGTCCGGGTGCAGCCAGCAATCTGCTGCGGGTACGGCCACCATCGGGTCACTATGCAGCCCGAACGCAACTTCGCGCTAGAGCTGATTCGCTGATCGCGATAACGGATCGACGGCAGGGCCGGCGCGTCGCCTACTCGATCGCGATGTCGATCGATGCACCGGTGGCCAGCGTGCGCGCGACCACGCAGTAGCGCTCGGTCAACTCGATCATCTTCTTCACCTTGTCGGTGGGTGCGTCCGTGTCGATGCCGAAGGTCAACTGGATCCGCGTGAATCCGACGGGCGCTTCCTTGGCGACGCCGAGCGTGCCGCGAAAGTCGATGTCGCCCTCCGCCGTGACGGTCGCGCTTGCGAGCTGGATACTCATCGCGGTCGCAACCGAGGCGAGCGTGACGCCGGCGCACGCGACCAACGCTTCCAAGAGCATGTCCGCCGAGCATGCGGTCGAACCGTCGCCACCCGTCGCCGGGTGCAGGCCGACCGGGGTGCCCGGCTTGCCGGTTTCGAGGGCGACCGTGATCGAGTCTTGTGAGACGCGTCCCTTGGCGCGCAGCGTGTGTAGCGCCGAGGTGGGATCGGCGTTGTACCTCGACTTCAGTGGAGCTTGCAGCGCCCGCAAATGCTCGGCATCCATGCGAGAACGCTACGCCTCGACGCCGGACGGGCTTGGGCGTGCGGCTCCGTACGTGTAGAAGTGCGGTATGACTGTCGCCGGTGTTCGCTCGTCCATGCTGGAGGCCATCGGCTCGACGCCGCTGGTGCGGTTGAGTCAGGTCGTACCGGCCGGGTCGGCCGATGTTTTCATCAAGTTGGAGGGCGGCAATCCGACCGGAAGCTACAAGGATCGGATGGCACTGGCGATCATCGAGGGCGCCGAGCGGCGCGGCGAGTTACAGCCGGGTCAGCGGGTTGTCGAGTTCACCGGCGGCAGCACGGGATCCTCGCTCGCGTTCGTCTGCGCGGTCAAGGGTTATCCCCTCTCGCTCGTCTCGTCGGACGCCTTCTCCCCGGAGAAGCTCCGCACGATGAGCGCCTTCGGGGCCGACGTCGTCGTCGAGCCGAGTGACGGCGGGCGGATCACCCCCGACCTGTTCGTACGGATGCGAGAACGCGTACGCGAGATCGTCGAACGTACCGGTGCGTTCTGGACCGACCAATTCCACAACGAGGACGCGCTCGACGGCTACGCCGCGATGGGGCGCGAGATGTTCGCGCAGACCGCCGCCT
>DASQPR010000427.1:0-6320 GCA_035643815.1 Micromonosporaceae bacterium
CGACCACCTCGCTATCGACCTCGGCCAGGAAGATGCCACCCGGCGGCGTACGTCCGTCGATGGCGCGACGCCACATCGCCGTCCGCGCGCCGAGGTCGAGACGGTCAAGGAAGTCCTGCGGCATGACGCCCGCATAGGCCGCCTGCCAGGTCTTGACGTGGATGTCGGCGATGCGTTCGCTGTCGTCGAGGGTCGCTGGCCGTACCGAGATCATGGGATCTTCCTATCGGCGTCGCGCAACCGGCGTCAACGCGTTTACCAGCGGGCACCGCGCAGGGGGTAGCGGACCTCGCGCCGCCGCTTTCTGTCGGACCGTGGGGATACGCTCGCGCGATGGACTCGCTATCGGTGGCCCAGGCACGCCGGATCGCCCTGGCGGCGACCGGGTTCGCCGATCCCCGCCCGACCGGCGCGATCAGCGTCCGGCATCTTCGTCGGGTGCTGGAGCGTGTGGCGCTCTTCCAGATCGACTCGGTCAATGTGCTCCAGCGAGCGCATTACCTGCCGTTGTATAGCCGCCTTGGTCCATATCCGACATCGCTGCTCGACCGGGCGGCGTATGGGCCACACCGGCGCGGCGCCGACGGCATCCAGCTCGATCCGCTCCAGTTCTCCGGCCGGCTCTTCGAATACTGGGGCCACGTCGCGTCGTACCTGCCCGTCGAGTTGCATCCGTTGATGCAGTGGCGGATGAAGGATGAGCATCCGTGGTCGGGCGTCCAACGGATCGCGCGCGAGAAGCCGAAACTGATGGCGCTGATTCGCGACGAACTGGCGGCGAACGGGCCAATGACCGCGGCCGAACTCGAGTCCGACATGGAGCGGCCGACCGGCAACTGGGGCTGGAACTGGTCCGATGCCAAGATCATTCTTGAGTGGCTGTTCTGGCGCGGCGAAGTGCTGGTGAGCAAACGCAATTCCGGCTTCGCCCGGCTGTACGACGTTCCCGAGCGCGTCCTCCCGCCGGAGGTTCTCGCCGTTCCCCGACCGGACGACGCGGCGGCGATGCGGGCGCTCGTCGGGCTGTCGGCGCGCGTGATGGGCGTCGCGAACGACGTCGAGCTGCGTGACTACCTCCGGCTGCCGGTGACCGGTTACCGTACGGCCGTCCAGGAGCTGGTCGAGTCCGGAGAGTTGGTCCGCGTCGAGATCGACGGGTCGAAGGGCGTGTCGTATTTGCATCGCGATGCTCGGATTCCGCGCCGCGTCTCGGCGGCGACGTTGGTGAGCCCGTTCGATCCGATCGTGTGGCACCGCAACCGCACCGAGCGGTTCTTCCACTTCAACTACCGGATCGAGATCTACGTGCCGGCACCCAAGCGGATCTACGGGTATTACGTACTCCCATTCCTGCTCGGCGACCGGCTCGTGGCTCGGGTGGACCTCAAGGCGGATCGGCAGACCGGCGTGCTGCAGGTGCCGGGGGCGTACGGCGAGCCGGGCGCACCAGCTCACACGGCCGACGCGCTTGCGGTGGAACTCGTTCGCCTGGCCGGCTGGCTCGGACTCGCGACGGTCGAAGCGCCAACCCGCGGCGATCTTGCCACGAAACTCGCTGGTGCTCTCAAGGCCGCGGATGCCGTCGGGACCGCGGATGCCGCCGGCACCGGATCCGGGCTAGCGGCCGCGCCGTAGTGTCCCGCGGGCAGTTCGACCGGGGACGGTCGGCGGCGCGGCCGGTGTAGCGTTGTGGCGACACGGAATCCGGTCGTCGGCGGTGGCCGGTGACCCGTGTGACCGATGATCGGACAGCTCGATCCGAGGCGGCGATGACGCAGACGTACGAGCCGGTGGGTCAGCCGGACCACGCTGCGCACGGCGTCGCCGGTGGCGGGCATCAGGGCGACTACGCGTACGCATCGCCCGGAACGTACCCGCCAACGGAAACCTATCTGCCGCCCGGAACGTTTGCCGCGCCGGAACCGGTCGCGCCATACCGACCGTACCCGCCCGGCATGGTCGCGATGCCGGCGCAGGCCGCCGACCCCGACGACCGGCTCGGCCGGTTCATGCTGCAGACGTGGGACCGGTCGCCGCGGTGGGCCGCACCGCTCGCCGTTCTGTTCTGCTTCGTCGGCGGCGTCGCCTACACGCTGCTCACCCATCCGACATCGTCGGACGCGGCCTCGACGCCGAATTGCATCATCAAGCTCACGACGGGATTCGACTGCCCGGGCTGCGGCGGCACGCGGGCGTTCTACTACCTGATGCACGGCAACGTGCTGGCTGCCGCGCGAAGCCATCTCGTTCTGGTCTTCGCCGCGCCGTATCTCGTCTACATGTACGTGGCCTGGGCCGCTGGCGCGATGTTCAACCGGAAGCTGCCGGCGCTTCGGCCCAGTCCCCGAGCGATCAGCGTGTTTCTCGGTGTCTGGCTGGCGTTCAGCGTGCTGCGCAACCTGCCGTGGACCCCGTTCACCTGGCTCTACGTCTGACGTTCACGAGCCATTCTGGCCGAGGCGGCGCCACGTCGAGCGCGTCGCTTCGAGGGCGCCACGTCGAGGGCGCCGCGTCGGGACGACGGTCGAGTCCCAACCGTCCGCTCAGCATCATGCCGACGGGCGGCCGCGTGCGGGCAAACGCCCGGCGCGCGACCGCCCGTCACCCCTTGGCGAGCAATGACTGTGTGCCGTGGGACTTAGCTGCGGGCGTACCCGTCAATCGGTGGCCTCGTCCGCCGCGGTGTCGGCGGCCGCCGAACCGCCTGAACCGGCCGGGGGCTGCGCGGGGGGCTGCGCCGGGCCGCTGGTCGCCCGCCGGATGACGACATCGCCGCTGATCGTGCGGATGCTCAGTTCCAGAGTCGCCGAGGATCCGCTGGGGGAGCTGTCCGAGACGTTCAGTTCGCTGCGCGTGTCGCCGGAGATCGTGCTGACGTCCATCCATACGGCCGTGCCCTCGGCCACGCCGACCGTGACATCGCCGGACGCGCTGTGGATGTTGGTCTGACCGCGGGCTACGTTGCCGATCTCGAAGTCGCCGGACGCGCTGGTGGCACGCACCGAGCCGCCGACTGCCTCGATGATGACGTCGCCGCTGGCTGACTTCGCGGTGAAGTCGCCGCCGACGACGCCGCCGCGCACGTCCCCGGAGGCGCCGTCGGCGTTCAGCGTGCCGTCGACGCGACGGAAATGCGTGTCGCCAGAGGCCGAGTGTCGGCGCAGGTCGCCGGTGACATGCTCGATTCGCAGATCGCCCGACGCAGTGTTGATGTCGGCGCTGGCCAGCCGGCCGTCGACCGTGACATCGGCGGACGCGCTTCGGGCCATGATCCGACTGTCGGATGGAAGTCGCACGGTGATGTCGACCGATGGTGAGCGGCGCACGATGAATCCTCGTGCCTGCGGAGTTTCGATAATGAGTCCATCGGCGGTCATTTCGACAATGGTCTCCGCAGCGGCCTGGCGGGCGGCTTCGCCGGAGTTGCCCGGCCGCACGTCGACAACGACGGAGTCACGCTGTTCGGCGACGAGCCGCAGCGTGCCGGACGAGATCCGGACGGTCGCGGAGATCGGTCCGGTGACCGGAAATTCAGGCATGATGACGCTCCTTGCGGGTGGCGGATGGCGTGCGCTTACTGAAAGTGAGCTGGTACGGACAATCTGCGGTCAACGGCGAGCAGCGTTGTCCGGCCGCTCGACGACCCGGTGATGTCGGTCGGTCGGGCGGCGAGCCGAGAGGCCGAGCCGGCCGTCAGGCCTGGGCGAAGCCGGTAATGCGTCGGCCCGGCCCACGCCGGGGCGGCGATGGTGGGGTCGGTAGTGTGGGAGGACGCCCGATCGCGGTTGCGACCGCGCGGACGAGCCACGCGTTGACGGACAACCCTTCGACCGCCGCCGCGCGCTCGACCTGTTCCTTCAGCGGCTCGGGGAGCCGGAGCGTGACCCGAGCGAGATCACCGGCACCGGTGAACCCGATCCGAGCGAGCAGGTCGTCGACTTCCCGGATGCCGACGCTGAAGGCGGGCGCCGGGCCGGCTGGTTCGTCGGCGACGTCATCGATCTCGGTGACCGTGAGGTCGGCCTGGCGACCCCGGAGCCGTACGTCAACCGTCGCCGTACGCAATCGGGCCGTGATTTCGGCCGCCGCGTCGGTGAGTGCCTCAAGCAGCAGCAATCGGGCCGACGCTTCAATCGAGCTGCCCAGAAGCTCGGCGGCCCGGGCCACCTCCGGCCCACCCGGCGCGGCGCTGGCAGCGAGATCGCGCTGCAGCCCGTCGATGTACGGTGTCAAATCCATGACGCCATCATGGCAATTGCATGACGTCATGTCAAGTCCAGATCCGACGTCATTCTGACGTCAGGCGACGCCATCCTGGGGGACCCGGCCGACTGCGGCGCACTGTGGCCCCGGCCCGCTGGGAGCAGCGTGAGGTCGACGAGTGATGTAATCCGGGTGTCGGGTGACCGAAACACGGAGTCGGCGTCAACCGTTAGGCTCGCCATAGTCCCGTGCGGCGCCGGCGCAACCACACCACGCGTCCCACCGGCCCGGGGTGCTCCGCCGGCGGAGAGGGAGTCGACCACGTGAGCAACACCGCGTCAGCCGAGGTCGTCCTCGTCGCGTGGACGCACTTCGCCCCGCCGGCCGACGCAGAGCTGATCACGGCGAACGGCACCCGCTGGGAGACCGACGCCGACGGCGGTCAGGCGCTCGCCGAATTCGCCGGACGCGCTTGCTACCAGGCCTGGCACAAGCCGAACCGGTCGACCGCGACGAACTCGGGCTACCTGCGGCACATCCTCGACGTCGGGCATCTCTCGGTGATCGAGCATGCGAGCGCGACGTTCTACATCACGGGCGTGTCGCGATCGCTGACCCACGAGTTGATCCGGCACCGGCACTTTTCGTTCAGCCAGCTGTCGCAGCGCTACGTGCCGGCCGGGGACGCGGCGATGGTAGAGCCCGCTGTCATCGCGGCCGACCCGGAGCTACACCGCATCTTCACCGCAGCCACCGACGCCAGCATCGCCGCGTACCGTGAGTTGTTGGCCGGTCTCGAGCGCCGGCTCGCGACCGGCGGCGCCGACCTGGCGGTCGACGGCACCGCACCGGCGGTCGATGGCACCGCACCGGCGACGGGCAGCGCGACCGTGCGCCGCAAACAGGCGCGGCAGGCGGCGCGTTCGGTGCTGCCGAACGCGACCGAGACTCGCATCGTCGTGACGGGCAATTACCGGGCGTGGCGGCATTTCATCGCGGTCCGAGCCACCGAGCCGGCCGACGTCGAGATCCGCGAACTCGCCATCGCGTGTCTTCGTCAGCTCCAACGCATCGCGCCGAATGTCTTCGGCGACTTTGTCATATCAACGCTCGCCGACGGCAGCGAGGTCGCGGCGAGCCCGTACGCCACCGAGGGTTGACCATGACCGCCCGTGCCGGACGTCGGATGCGCTCCGCGCGAGACCGACGACGGCGCGGACGGCGCGGCGAACCTCACGAACACTGACGGTCGGAAACGGCCGCCGCACAGGTTAGGTTGACGCATATGACCAGCACAGGTATGACCAGCCCGGGTATGACCGGCACGGGGGCCGCGCGGCCGTTCGGCCGACTGGTGACAGCGATGATCACGCCGATGACGGCCGATGGAACGGTCGATCTCGACGGCGCCGGTCGACTCGCCACCTATCTCGTCGACGAGCAGGGCAACGATGCACTCGTCATCAACGGGACGGCCGGCGAGTCTCCGACCACGACCGACGCCGAGAAGGAGGCGCTGGTCCGCGTCGCGCTCGATCCCGTCGGTGACCGTGCGCGCATCGTCGCCGGTGTTGGCACCAACGACACCCGGCATACGATCGAGCTGGCCCGGGCGGCCGAGAAGGCCGGCGCTCATGGGCTGCTGGTCGTGACGCCGTATTACAACCGGCCGCCGCAGACCGGGCTGCTCGCTCACTTCACCGCCGTGGCCAGCGCGGTCGACACCCCGGTGATGCTCTACGACATACCGCATCGATCCGGCGTGGCGATAGCTTCCGAAACGCTCGTCCGCGCGGCCGAACACCCCCGCATCGTGGCCGTCAAGGACGCCAAGGACGACGTCGTCGCGACATCGTGGGTCACCGCCCGTACCGACCTTGCGTTCTACTGCGGGTCGGACGCGATGACGCTGGCCCAGCTCGCCGTCGGCGCCGTCGGGGTCGTGGGCACATCCACACACTTCGTGGGTACGCAGACCAAGCAGATGATCCTGGCGTACGAGTCGGGCGACGTGATCGAGGCTCGCCGCCTGCATCGCCAGTTGCTGCCGCTGTTCACCGGGATCTTTAAGACGCAGGGCACGATTCTGGTCAAGGCCGGTCTGGCCACGCTCGGCC
>DASQPR010000428.1:0-4796 GCA_035643815.1 Micromonosporaceae bacterium
ACGTACGGCTCAATCGTCTTCTGCTGCGCGCGCAGCGTTTTGGTAGCCATGTCGAGCGAATACCGGCCGCCGTCAAACGACGATAGCCACGCCTTCTCCTGGATATAGAACCAGCCGTTGGTGCGATGGATCCGACGGGCCACCCACACCAGATAGGCGAGCCAACCGAGCGGCGAAATAACGGTCGCGACGATCGGTCGCCACCACGGCTTTTCCCGACGGAGCAGCGCGATCAGCGCCGCCACACCGACCGCGGCCATGAGAGCGACCGCCGTCGGCCGGCTCAGTCCGGAGATCATGCACAGCACGCCGGCGGTGAGCCAGCGCCGCTTCAACAGTGCATAGAAGCACCAGGCCGCGAGCGCGGTGAACAGAGACTCGGTCAGCCCGAGCGTTTCGTCGATGGCGTACGGCAGCACGGCCCACAGGACGGCTAGCAGTATGCCGACCCGCCGGTTGTAGAGGCGGCTACCGACCGCGAACAGACCCCATGCCGCGGCGAGCGCAGAGATCCACGCGACAACGAGACCAGCCCACACGTACGACAGCGGCGAAATCTCGGCGACCGCTCGGATCATGCCCGGGTAGAGCGGAAAGAACGCCAGGTTGGTGGTGTGCGGAACGCCGTCCGGACCGTACGTGAGCACCTTGTCATAGCCGTGCGCTGCGATATCGATATACCAGGACATATCGAACCGGACGAACAAATGGGCGGGAGCTATGCCGAGGTGATATCCCCACGACAGCACGATCGCCATACAGAGGCCGCGTAGCGCCGCGTATGCGATAAGGACCCCGGCCACTGTCTTCGCGTATCCGAGCCGCGCGTCCTGGCGCCGCACGGCGTCGCCGCTGGTGTCGCCGTCGCCGTCGGCGCCGCCATCGTCGTGCGTCTGTTCAGCGGCGCCGACGGTCGCGCCATCGATGGCGGTACGGTCGGCGTCCGTGCCGCCCCCGACGACCGAATCGGCCGAAGCACGGCCGTTGACCGACTCGTCGTGCGGGGCGATCACGACGCCTGGGAGGGTCACCCGGCGGGTTGGGTCAACAGCCTCGGTCGGTGCATCGCCCAGGGGCGAGCCGATCGGTTCCTCAGTCACCGGACAGTCCCAACGTGGAGCAGCACAAATCGGGTCAAGCGTGCCACGAATGCCTCATGTCACGCTGCCAGAACAAACTGCCGTTTCAGGTTGGGTTCAGCCCGATCGGGGTCGCCCTCCGACGCATCGGGTCGAGCCATCGTCCGAGGCCAGCCACCCTGTAGGCATACCTATACCTAGTCGGATCCGGACTAGGTATGTGCGCCCCGCCGGAATACGTCATCGGTGCCGATGTGCCCGGACGTCCGAAATCGAAGGATGGAGTCATCAGAAACCGATAGCTAGCCCAGGAGTCAGAAATGTTCGCATATCCAGAAGGCATGCTCATCATCAGCCGCCAGCACCGCGACGAGTTGATGGAGGACGCACAGCGGTGGAGCCTCCTCCAAGAGGCTCGGCGAGGACGGCGTGCACGCCGTGCCGCGCGCGCACCGGCCGCGGATGATCGTCCGGTGTCCTACGGCGCCGGTACCCTTGCTGCGTGCGGGCCACGCGCGGCGGAGCAAGCCCGGTGATGATCGGGCGCGACCACGAGCTGCATCGGTTGATGCGGCTCGTGTCGTCGTCGCGCCCGCAGGTCGCGATCGTGGCCGGTGAGCCGGGCATCGGGAAGACGCGACTGATCAACGAGCTCGTCGCCGCGGTCGGCGAGCAGGCATTGGTGATCGCGGGCGACGCGCAGCCCGGCTCGCTCGGCCGGCCATATGAGTTGTTGTTGGACGCGGTCGCAAACCTGCCCGCGGACGCTTCACTCATCGATGAGGTGTGCGACACCTCGCGCAGCGCGGCCGATCGCCAGCGGGCAGCGATCACTCTGGTCGCCGGGCTGATCGGCAATGGACCCGCGGTGATCGTGTTCGAGGACCTGCACTGGGCCGATGCCGAGAGCACCGCGTTGTTCGAGCACCTGGCCGATCTGGACGGCACTCGCTTGCTCATCGGCACGTACAGGCCGGCCGAGGTCACCCGCCGGCAGCCGGTCGACGCGCTGCTCGCTCGCCTGGAACGACGCCACGAGGTCACCCATCTCTTGCTCGACCGACTCACCGCGGATGAGACGTCGCAGCTGCTGTCGCAGGCGACCGGCCGGCCGGCGCCGTACCGCACGGTGATGGCACTGCACCAGCGCACCGGCGGAAACCCGTTCTATCTCGAGGAACTGCTGCGCGCTCAGGATTCGAACGACCTGGAGAAGCTCTGCGATCAGCCGCTTCCGTGGAGCCTGGCCGAGGTGCTGCGCCGGCAGAGCGACGACCTGGAACCGGCTCAGATGCGTCTCCTCGAGGCGGCGGCGGTGCTCGGCCAACGCATCCCGTTCGACCTGTTGGCCACCGTCACGGGGGTGGGTGAGTCGGAGCTCATCTGGGCGCTCCGCGAGTTCGTCGATCGCGGCGTGCTCGTGGAGGCGGGCGAGGACGAATTCGTCTTCCGCCACGCGCTGGTCCGCGAGGCGATCACCGGTTCACTGCTCGGCCGGGAGCGCCGGCGCTTGCATGAGGCCGCGCTCGACGCACTGCTCGCGCGCGGTTTCCAGGGGTACGAAGAACTGGCGGCGGCAGAAGCAGCGGCCGGGCGGACCGCACAACGGGGCACGCGCCGGCCCGGCCCGGTCGAGGGCGGTGACCCGGCTCTCGTCGCCTATCACGCCAACGGTGCCCGCCGTTATGACGATATGGTCGCCGCCGCGCGAGCGGGGAGCGTCGCCTACCTTCAGATCGGTTCGGTGTATCAGGCCCTGCAACTGGCCGAGCTCGGCTTGGAGCAGTCCGCGCACGATACGGTCCTGCTGAGCGCCGCCGCTCGCGCCGCGTGGCTGGCCGGGTTGTTGGGCGATGCACTGAGCTATGCCCAGCGGTGGCGGGATCGTTCCACGAGCCCCGTGGACGAGGTGGACGCCCTCGTCCTGTTGGTACGCCTCACGTACGAGCTTGACGATCTGACCGGGATGCGCGCCGCCACGGAGGAGATCGAGCAGATGATCGATACTCTGCCGATCGGCGAGCAAATGGGTCAGGCGATGGCGACCGTCGCGCAGTCGTACATGCTCGCGGACGAGGTAGATAAGTCGTTGGACTGGTCCTCCCGTGCGCTCGATCTGGCCGCTGCGCACGACTTGCCGCTCACCCGGCTGGCCGCTCTGACCGAGATGGGCTCCGTGCTCGTCTCGCACACGTCCCGTCGCCACGACGGCCAGGAGATGCTGCTGAGCGCGGCGACGGACGCCGAGAAGGCCGGCGCCTGGGTGCTCGCCGCCCGGGCCGTGCACAACATCGCGTTCAACCTGCCCGCGTCGTCGATCACCGAGCAGGCCGAGCTGCTCGAGCGCATGCGCGCCGACGCCGAGCAGGCCGGCTTCCACCATTTCGCGGTGGCCGCCTATTCCCAGGGCCTCGCTGTGGTCGCCGTCGGTGAGGGCGACCTCGCCGCCGCCCGAGCCATGGTCGCCGAGGGCCGCAAGCGCGAATACCGATTCCGGCAGGCCGGCCGCCAGGCCGATTACCACACCGTGCTGCAGGCCGGCCTTGCGCTGGAGGACGGCGATCTCGATCTGGCCGAGGAGATCGTGACGATGCTGTCCGGGATCCCTCTGCCGTCCAATTCACAGATCGCCGGCCTGGTTTTCCACCTTGCGTGCCGTCGCGGTGACCTCGAACGGGCGACGGCGGCGCTGCGGGACATGCTCGACGGCATGGCCATGCGCGGCCCGGGTGGCGGCGACTACACGCACGACGTGGTCTCGGCGGCGCTAGCCGGCGGCGTGCCTCTCGACGACGTACGGGCCTTGGCCGCGGCCGGTCTGGGCGAGCCGCCCGACCCAGGGTGGAGCGACCTGGTCTACGCACAGCTAGACGAGGCCGCTGGCGCGCACTCGAAAGCGCTCGGCGGATATCGGGCCGCCGCGGTCCACGACGCGCTGCCCGGCTGGGTCCGTGGCACCGCGTATGCTGGCGCGGCCTCGTGCCTGCTCGCACTCGACCGGCCAAAGGAAGCCACGGCGGCGCTGGCCGCGGCCGGGCCATTGCTCGCGAAGTGGGGTGGCTGGCGCGTGGCCCAACTCGCGGAGTTGCGCGAACGAGCCGGTCTGCCCGCACAAGATGAGGACGCGATCGCTGGCCCGGCGGCACTCACGCCCCGCGAACGCGAGGTCGCCCAGCTCGTCGCGGCCGGTCTGACAAACGCAGACCTCGCTCGCCGGCTCTACATATCGCCGAAGACGGCGGCCGTGCACGTGTCCAACATTCTCCGCAAACTCGACGTGACCTCGCGGACGGCCGTGGCCGACGCGCTGCACGCCGCATAGGCGGCTTCGGCATCGGCGGCAGCGCATCGGATTCGACCGGCAGATTCGCACATCGCGCACGGGAAGCGAACGATTCGTTGGCTCCCCCACTTGGACTCGAACCAAGAACCTGCCGGTTAACAGCCGGCTGCTCTGCCAATTGAGCTACAGGGGATCGTGCCGGCGCGGGCCATGCCGAAGCAGGCCGCACGGTGCGACCGGACAAGAGTACATGACGCCGCCGGTTGGTTCGCTACCGGATAGCGGTCCTTGTTCGACGACGAACCTCCCGCATTGCCAAGATCCGCTAAGCCCGACCCGGCGGCTCGGAACCGAACGATGTGGTGCGTACGGTTCGGAATCGGCCGATGCGGGTAACAGCATGTCGGAAGGGATCGTGCCCGAAAAGGGGTAGT
>DASQPR010000429.1:0-3011 GCA_035643815.1 Micromonosporaceae bacterium
GTTACGGTCACGGTCACGCCGGCGTCGGCCCAGACCAGGCGGTCGCGGCCGCCGGTTTCGGTCCCGGTCTCGCTGCCACCGGCATCCGGCCGGACGGCGGTCGCGGGCCGGGTCCGGCCTGCTCGTGCCCACTCCATCGGCGTGAGATCGCAATCCAGGCGTACGGCGACGGTCAGCCGTACGGGCGCGGTGGCATTGGACCGCACGCGGATGGTCTCGTCCATCCCGTCCGGTCGCACACTTCGCGTCCGGTCGAGCCGGACCGTCGGGTCCGGTATCGGATCGCCGACGTGACGCAATGTGCCGAAGAACGTCGTCACGCCAGGCCCGGTGTGACGCCAACCCAGTGCGTCGATGTCGGCGCCGGCGACCGCGATCGTGGCCCGACGCAGCGCTCGCGTATCGCCGACGTAGAGACCTTGCACGCCGACGGACCTGATCTGTCCGTCCGGGTCACCGAGCGCGCACGCCGGCGCCGACACCGACGCGACTAGCGGATGGATCGGCGCCGGCACCGCATGACCGGGCGACGGTAACGGCTCCAACCGCGGGCTCGGTATTTCCCCAGCGTGAATGTGGTCTGGCCCGGCCACTTCGGAGAAACCGTTGGCGTCGGACGGCGGCATTGCACCTCCACCTCGTGTCCACATCGGCCGGTCGAGGCGCCTGGCTACTCGTACCACCCGCGGCGACCCTACGGCATCGGCCTATGTGACTTCTCGGACTTGACAATGTGCCCGTACGGCGAGACAGTTCGAAACATCTCAGCAACTTGAACGATCCAATGATGACGCACAACCCCTTGATCGATCAAACCCCTCTTGATCGATAAACCCTTTCTTCTATTGAAAAAAGCGAGTAGGCGGGACGTATGCCGTCAAAGGTCACGATTGCCACTGTCGCGCGACACGCCAATGTCTCGCGACAGACGGTGTCCAATGTCCTCAATGCGCCCGACATGGTGCGCGACGAGACGCGGGCACGGGTCATCGCGGCCATCGAGAAGCTCGGCTACCGCACGAATCTCGCCGCCCGGCAGATGCGTACGGGACGCTCGCGGCTGATCGGCGTACGGATCGACCCGGTTCGCAACGGCATCGAGGCCGCCGTGCTCGACCGCTTCCTGCACGGTCTCACCGAAACCGCGGCGCCGGCCGGTTACCGGATCATCCTCTACACGGCAGCCGACGACGACGCCGAGATCGCGACGTACGACGAGCTTCTCGCGACGTACGCGCTGGACGGCTTCGTCCTCACCCAGACGCACTACCACGATGCCCGTACGGCGTGGCTGCTCGCGCACGACGTGCCGTTCACGACATTCGGTCGACCCTGGGGCGCGCAACAGCGGCACAGTTGGGTCGACGTCGACGGTGCCGCCGGCACCGCGGCCGCGACCGAGCATCTGATCGCCGCCGGCCATCGGCGCATCGCGTTTCTCGGCTGGCCGCCCGGCTCCGGCGTCGGTGACGACCGCCGGTCCGGCTGGGCGACCACGATGAGCGCGCACGGTCTCGACATCGACGGCCTCGCCCGGCACGCGCTCGACGGCATAGCCGAGGGCGAGCGTCTCGCGCGCGCCCTGCTCGCCGAGCCCGATCCGCCGAGCGCTGTCGTGTGTGCCAGCGACCCGCTCGCGATCGGGGCCTGGCGCGCGGGGGAGCTGCGTACCGGCGGCCTCGCCGCGATCGGCTTCGACGACACCCCGATGGCACAGGCGGCCGGTCTGTCGAGCGTCCGGCAGCCACTCGTCGAGGTGGCCACCGAATGCATCCGCACGCTGTCGCTCGTCCTGGGCGACCGTACGATCGCACCCGCCGCGGGCGGCCGGTCGGCCGATGACGGCGCTGGCATACCGCGGCAATCAGCCTTCGACGCCGGCGGCTTTGACAACGCCACCTTCGATAGCGGGGATTTTGGCAGCTCGCCTTTCGATCCGCCAGCACCCGATCCCTCACCAAGCCACGAATCGCTACCCGGCACCACCGCACGCCCGAACGACGGCAGGTCACACAACACCACATATGACTCCGGCGGCGCGACCGCCCCGAACGATCCTGCGGCTCGGCGCATCCTGCTCCGGCCGCATCTGGTCGTGAGGGATTCCGGCTGACGTCGCCATCCCCTCGAATGTCACCCCCATAGGTCACCCCCCAAAGGAGGGACAACACCCATGACAAGACGACTCCGCAGAGGCGGCTTGACACTAGCCGCCACCGCCCTCGTGCTCGCCAGTGCGGCGTGCGGCAGCAGTTTCAACAGTTCGAAGTCAGCACCGCAGAAGACGGTCGGTCCGGCGAACCTGCAGGTCCTCATCGCGTCATCCGGTGACGCGGAAACGAAGGCCGTCACGGACGCCGCCGCGGCGTTCGCGTCCAGCAGCGGCAACAAGGTCACCGTGACGCCGGCGCAGGACATCGCACAGCAGCTCGGGCAGGCGTTCGCCGGTGGTACGCCACCGGACGTGTTCTACGTCGACGCGTCCCGTTTCGCTGACTACGCCAGTGTCGGCGCGCTCTACTCGTACGGCAGTAAGGTCCCCGACGCGAACGACTTCTACCAATCACTGCGCAACGCGTTCACGTACAAGGGCCAGCTCTACTGCATCCCCAAGGACTTCTCTACGCTCGCACTGGAGATCAACACCGACCTCTGGGCGAAGGCACACCTGACCGACGCCGACATTCCGACGACGTGGGACCAGCTGATGACCGTGTCGAAGAAGCTGAAGGCGGCCGGGATCACCCCGCTGGCGACGGCCGACACGCGTGACCGGCTCGGTGCGTTCATGGTCGAAAACGGTGGCTGGCTGGTCAACAAGGACGGCACCCAGGCGACCGCCGATTCGTCGCAGAACGTACAAGCGTTGACGTTTGTGCAGAGCATGCTCAAGCAGGGTCTCGCGGTCTACCCGAAGCAGGTTGACGCCGGCTGGGGCGGCGAGGCGTTCGGCAAGGGCAAGACGGCAATGGCCATGGAGGGCAACTGGATCCGTGGCGCGATGCAGACCG
>DASQPR010000430.1:0-5997 GCA_035643815.1 Micromonosporaceae bacterium
CGCCGAGATGGGTCAAAAGTGCCCGGCGCAGCGGTCCCGGATGAGGTTCGAGCGAGATGTCCTGGAGATGCCCGCCCGGATCGGTGGGATCGCGGTAGCGCACGCCGGCGTACTCGTCGACCGACCACAGCGCGTTCTTGAACGCGTCCAAGCTGTTGGCGCGATCGGTCGCGAGGCTCACCAGGCACGCGTCTCCATTGGCGGCCAGGAACTCGACACCGGTCGTCAGCGCGAATCCGTTGGCGTGCAACGTCTCGCGCTGCCGGATCCAATCGCCCGGCGGCAGGACGACGATCTGCTCGACCGGTCGACCGGCGCCGTGCAACCCCTCGATAGGCGCGGCGACGTGGGCACACACGAGCAACGGCGCTCCGCCCGAACCAGCCGCGGTCATCGCCGAGGTCAGGAGCTGCTCCGGCTGGCCGTCCAACGTGAGTACGGCCAGGTTCGCGGGGGTACGCAGCTCAGCCTGTACGCCCTCCAGGTGCCTTCCGATGTCGCCATCCGGGCCGACGACAACGTAGGTCAGCCTGCGCGCGCGCAGTAGGTCGTCGAATTCGGCGAAGCCACGCAGGGCCGCCTCCGCCGTCGCGGCGTGCGGCTCGGTCGAGTCGCCGTTGGCGTTCTTTGTGCTGGTATGTGAGTCTTCGACTGTGCCGGGCGCCGACCATGCGTACGCGAACGTGACGCGCTTTGCGCTGCGCAGCGCGGCGGGTGTCCACACGTCCAGATATCGGACGAGCAACTCACGCGTCACGCCGGCGATGGTCATGCCCCAAGTGTGACGGGCCAACCGCCGTGTGGGCTAGATTCATCGCGGCCGGTCTGCCGCTCGCGCCGCGGCGTCGCTATCAGGAGCGTTTTGCCGTACGGAGAACGCGCGCGAGCGTATCCAGCGCGGCGCCGAAGCCGCTTTCCGACGGAGTGGCATAACCCACGATGAGTCCCTGCGGTCGGTCGGGCGTGGCTGTTCGGTCGAGCGTGGCGGTTCTGTCGGGCGTGGTCTGTCGGTCGCCCGTGGCCGCTGGTGTGCTCACCCATTCACTGCCGAGATTACCGACGGCCAGGCCGTACGATGCGGCGTGATTGAGGACGTCCAGCTCGCTCGGTCCGTTGGGCGGCAACGATACGAGCGCTTGCAGGCCGGCGGCAATGCCGTGCAGCGAATGCGATCGGAGTCGTGTGACGAGCAGATCGCGGCGCCGACGATATCGCAGCCGACAGGATCGGACGTGACGGTCGTATCCGTGACTCGCGATCAGATCGGCCAGCGTGAGTTGGCCGATCGATTCGGTGAACACGTCCGCGTAGCGCTTCACTTCGGCCACCGGCTCGACCAGCGAGTCGGGCAGGACCATCCAGGCGAGCCGCACCGCCGGCGCGAGCGTCTTGGACGCCGTGCCGACGTACACGACGCGATCCGGCGCGATGCCCTGGAGCGCGCCGACCGGTTGCCGGTCGTAACGGAACTCGCCGTCGTAGTCGTCTTCGATGACGAAGCCATCGCGTTCGGCCGCCCACGTCGTGGCGGCGTTCCGGCGATCGGGCTGCATCGTGACACCCATCGGATATTGGTGGGCGGGCGTGACCACGATCGCCCGTACGTTCCGGAAGGCCTTGCCGGACAACAGGTCCGTACGCGCGCCGCGCCCGTCGACGGGAAGCGACACGATATCCGCCCCGTGATGTCGGACGACCTCATGGTGGAATGCGAGGCCCGGATCCTCCATGGCGATCGCGGCGCCGGTCCCGTGACGTGAATCAACGCCGGTGAGCACCGTTGTCAGCAGCGCCAACGCCTGTACGTACCCGGACACGACGACGATCCGATCGGGATCGGCCCGGACTCCGCGCGCTCGTCCGAGATACTCCGACAAGGCGCGGCGTAGCTCGGCACGGCCGCGCGGATCTCCGTACCCATAGGTGGAAACAGGTGCGGCGGCCAATGCCCGTCGCAATGATCGCACCCACGCGGATGTCGGGAAGGCCGTCACATCCGGGGTCCCGGGCCGGAGGTCGAAACGAGGTCGCTCGTCGGCGACGGGGTGCGCCGTGCTGGTGGCCGCTGCGGAGCGACGGCCGGCGACGACGGTGCCCGACCCGGTGCGGGCCTGAAGGTATCCCTCGGCGATGAGTTGGTCGTATGCCGCGTTGACGGTGCCGCGAGCGAGCCCCAACTCCTTGGCCAGGGACCGGGTGGACGGCAGCTTCGCTTGCGGCGCAAGCCGTCCGGCGCGGATTCCGTCTCGCAGCGCGCGTTCGAGCGCCACCCGACGCCCAGCGCCGCTACCGACCTCGAGGTGAAGGTCGACGCCGAACGCGGCCCAGTCGACAGCCAAAAGTGGTCCAATCTTTCGTTGTTGTATTGGCCCTTAGCATAGGGCCGATTGAGCCATACGGTTGGTGGCATGACAACGCAGACAGCAGCGCCCATTCAAACGGCGCCCATTCAAACAGCGCCTACTCAGACGACGCGGACCGAACCGACCAGCGAGCTCGTCACGACGTCGAACACCATTCGCTCAGCGGTGGATGAACTGGCGCCACAGATCAACAAGGCCATGAACGCTCTGGAGGCGGCGTCGCGGAAGACGCGCATCGAGGCGCCGTTGCAGGAGCTCGTGCGGGCCCGCGCCTCCCAACTGAACGGGTGTGCGTACTGCGTCGACATGCACGCCGCCGACGCACGCAAGGGTGGCGAGACCGAGCAGCGGCTCTATGCGCTGCCGGTGTGGCGCGATACGCCGTTCTTCACCGCCCGGGAGCGAGCGGCACTAGCGCTGACCGAGGCGGCGACGCGGCTGACCGACGGTCCGGTCTCGGACGAGGTGTTCGCGGCGGCCGCGGAGCAATTCGACGAGGTCGAGCTGGCCGAACTGATCTGGGTCATCGCGGTCATCAATGCCTGGAACCGGCTCGGCGCAACCGCGCACGCGTGGCCACTGTCGTGACCACGTCGGTTAGCAACGCGGCCGCGTCGCGGCTACGCGACCTGCATAACCCGGGGCGCCCGTTGGTTCTGCCGAACGCGTGGGACGCCGGCTCGGCACGCATCGTGGCGGCGGCCGGGTTCGCCGCCGTCGCCACGAGCAGCGCGGCAGTCGCCGAATCACTCGGATATTCGGACGGCGAGGCGGCGCCGGTGGAGGAAGTGCTCGATGCGATCGCTCGCATCGCCCGCGCGGTGTCCGTGCCGGTCACCGCCGACTTCGAGCGGGGGTACGGACTTCCGCCAGCGCAGTTGGTCGAGCGGTTGGCGGCGAGCGGAGCGGTCGGCTGCAACCTCGAGGACTCGGAGCCGTCCGCGCGCACGCTCGTCGATGCCGACCGGCAAGCCGATTTCCTCGCCGCCGTACGCGAATCCGCCCGCGCCGCCGGCATTGACCTGGTCATCAACGCACGCGTCGACACGTTCTTGGACGGGGTGTTCCGCGATGGCGTCGGGGTCGGCGCCGGCTCGACGGCCCGGCTCGAGGAGGCGATACGCCGAGCGCGGCTGTACGTCTCGGCCGGCGCCGACTGCGTCTACCCGATCCGGATGACGTCGCCGGCCGACATTCGCGCGATCGTCGACGAGATCGGCGCGCCGGTGAACATCCTGGCCGCGCCGGACACACCGTCGATCGCAGACTTGGCCGCGTTCGGAGTGGCTCGCGTCAGTTTCGGCGCGGGCCTCTACCGCGCGGCGTGCCGGCGAGTCGGCGAACTCGTCGCCGAGATTGCCCAGCCGTGAGGTAAGCGCGGGAACGCTCAGCTCGGGAGCGCGGACGCGAGCTGGGCGAACCCCGCGAGAGGATCCTCGTCGGGACCGGTGATGAGATTGACGGCGACGTGGTTCGCGCCGGCCTCGATGTGCTTGGTCAGACCGGCCGCGACGGCTGCCGGGTCGCCGTAAACGACCAGCGCGTCGATCAGCCGGTCGCTGCCTCCGTCGGCGAGATCCTCGTCGGTGAAGCCGAGCGAGCGCAGGTTGCGCGTGTAGTTGGACAGGCCGAGATACGGCTTCTCGACGGTCGGACGGCCGATTGCCCGGGCCTCTTCCGGGTCGGCCGCCAGGACGACGCGCTGTTCGGGCGCGAGCAGGACGCCCGGGCCGACGATCTCTCGCGCGCGGCGGGTGTGTTCGGGCGTCACGAGATAGGGATGCGCGCCGGCGGTGCGCTCTGCCGCCAGCTTCAAGACGCGTGGCCCAAGAGCGGCCAACACTCGGCGATCCATCGGCACGTGTGCCGCGTCGAGCGCGTCGAGGTAGGCGACCAGCGCCTCGTACGGCTTGGAGTAGCGAGCTCCGGTCGCCTCGGGGTGTCCAACGCCGATGCCGAGGAGGAATCGGCCCGGATGCCGCTGCTCGATCCGGTGGAACGACGCGGCAACCAAGTCGGGTGCGTCCTTCCAGATGTTGACGATCCCGGTCGCGACCATGATCGTGGAGGTCGCGTCGAGGTAATCCTCGATCACCCGCAGGTCGCCGTCCGGCGAGCCGCCGACCCAGATCGCGCCGTACCCGAGCCGTTCCAGCTCGGCGACGAATTCCGGCGTCAGCGCGCTGAAGCGCCGGAAGGCCCCGAACGGGCCGAGGTTATCGATCACCCGTGCGTCAACCATGTCGCGAAGCTCCGTCCTGTCGATTCGGTCGTCCCTCTAGTCTCGATCGTGGCGATGCGGCGCGGCCGCATGACGGGAAACGCGGCTAATCCCCGCCGCCTTCCCGGCCGGCGCGACGAGTGGCACACGATACTGACGCCGCGACTTGAGATGATGTCGCGTATGCCCGATCGCACGCACGGTACGCCGGCACCGCCCACCGAGTCCGAAGTGCGCGGCGACGACTGGGCCGGCTCGGATCTGTCCGGCCAGACGTACGACCGCGTCGCGTTCGTCGATGTCGACTTTCTCGACGCGACGAATACCGGTGCCACGTTTACCGAGTGCACGTTTCGCGATTGCTGCTTCAACGCCTCGACGCACACGTCGGCCGCGTTCGTGAACTGCTCGTTCGCCACCAGCACGTTCTTCGACGCGACGTTCGCGGAGTGCAAGTTCGTCGGGAGCATGTTCGAACGCTGTACGTTCGGCCTGCTCAAGGTGGCCGGTGGCGACTGGTCCTTCGTCGCGCTGCCCGGCGCCGACCTCCGGCGAGCGTCGATTGCGGGCACGCGGATGCGCGAGGTTGATCTGACCGGGGCGCAGTTGCAGGACGCGGTGCTCCACAACGTTGACCTGTCCGGCGCTTGGTTGCACGGGGCCAACCTGAGCCGTGCCGACCTTCGCGGATCCGACGTGTCCGCGATCGACCCGACCGAGTCGACGATCACCGGGGCGATCATCGACGTCCAGCAAGCGCTGACCTTCGCCGCCGCGCTCGGCCTCATCGTCCGCGACGACGTGCCCCGCGGCTGAGGGTCAGTCGTTGGCTCGCCGGCGACGTCAGGCTCTCTCGCTTCACCGGCCGGTCACGGCGGTGCGCGCTCGCAGGCTTGGTTGGCGAGTGACCGATTCACCGCCGGCCTCTCGGGCCAGCGATTACTTCCAGTTCCTGCTTCATGCCGGCCTGTTTCATCCGGGAATCCGCACCTCTGCTGGTTTTGTCTCGTCACTCAAATGTCCGCGCGCCGAGATTTTGAGCCAGCCACTGTCAGGAAGCTTGCCCCGCCTGCCACCGGTAGGTGTCGTCCAACCGCACTGCCGTCGGCGTCGTCCCCTGTCAGGCACGCACGACTCGTTTAGCCAAGATCACCTCCGCTCGGACAAAGTGCCGTGAACGGGCCCGCCTACTTCTCTGCACGCACTGCTGCGTGCAGAGAAGTAGGCGCGCGTGCGACTACCTTCGCCGCGGACCGGTCCGCGCCGCAACCGGTTTCGCGATGCGGCACGCGAGCCCGCCGCGGGGGACCGACCGACGTCAGTAGTCGCCGAGGTTGTCGAGGGATTCAACCCGCCGCAACTTCGAGAACACGATCCACGGCAGCGAAAGCGGAACGCCAGCCGAAGCGACGA
>DASQPR010000431.1:0-3185 GCA_035643815.1 Micromonosporaceae bacterium
CAGGGGAGCGCGACGAGCTGTTCGAGATGTTGCCGGAGTCGCTACACGACCGCGTCACGTTCCTCGGCAAGGTCTCGGAGGCCGACAAGGCACGCATGCTGCGCAGTGTCGACATCTATGTGGCACCGAATACGCGTGGCGAGTCGTTCGGCATGATCTTGACTGAAGCGCTGGCTGCCGGCACGCCGATCGTCGCGAGCGATCTCGACGCGTTCCGGCGAGTGCTGGACGGCGGCAAGGCCGGTCTCCTTTTCCCGACCGGTGATACCGAGGCGTTGACGAAGGCTCTCCGCGAGTTGCTTGACGACCCGGCGCAGCGGGCCGCCTACGCTGCCGAGTCGGCCCGCGTCGTCGCCGAGTACGACTGGAAGGCGGTCGCGCAGCGGGTGCTCGAGGTCTATGCGCTCGCTATCGAGGCGACCACGGGAGAGTCGGTGCACGTCGACGCGGCCACATCGGTCTAGCCCCCTCCCAGCACGATGGTCACGGCGTGACCGCCGCTGTGTAACCCCGGCGCAGCGATCGAGCACTACGATCGGCCACCATGTGGTGGAT
This sequence comes from Micromonosporaceae bacterium, assembly GCA_035643815.1. Taxonomy (GTDB): domain Bacteria; phylum Actinomycetota; class Actinomycetes; order Mycobacteriales; family Micromonosporaceae; genus DASQPR01. Next base: position 556 of record DASQPR010000431.1, read on the forward strand.
CGTCGGCGTGGTCGCTTTGGTCGTGCTCGTCGCGACGTACCTGACCTGGATTGCTGGGCGGGTTGACCGGACCCATGCCCGGGCCGCCGCCTCGGCCGCCGCCCTCGACGCCGCGCTGTTGCGCCGCGCGGTAGCGGTCGTCGACGCCGCCGACGAGTTGGCCCGGCCCGATCTGCGCAGTCTCGCCCGCTCCGCATTGTCCCGCGACGATGCCACGGCGACCGACCGGGAGAATGCGGAGAACGCGGTCACCAAGGGTCTACGGGATCTCCCTCACCCAGGCGACGTGCCGGCGCTGGCCGACGTGATCGCGACGAGCCGTCGCCTGTCGCTGGCTCGCCAGATCCACAATGACCTCGTACGTGACGCGCTGGCGATGCGGAGGCGGCGTCTTGTGCGCCTGCTGGGACTCGGCCGGCGCCTCCCGCAGCCGGCGTTCTTCGATATCGAAGATCCGATGCTCGATCCAGCCGCGACCGGCGCTTGACCGCCGGTTGATCGCCGATCACGGATCACCGATCCAGCTGCCCGGAGACCGTGTCGCAGACCCGCGTTGAGGCCGCCCGTCAAGGCCTCGCGTTAATGCTTCGCGTCAAAGACTCAGGTACCACGCCGTGACGGCGATCGCGACCGCGATGCCGCCGACCGCGTAGATGAGTTCGCTCAGGCGGAAGCCGAATCCGGGCACGACCATCCGGGCAGGCTTTGCCTTCGCGTAGCGCACCGCCACCGCCGAGCCGGCGTCCAGTTTCGACGCAGTACGGAAGATCAGCGGGCTCGCGACCACGATATCGCCGGTGGCGGCGACGACATATGCCACTTGTGGCCGCCGCAGAACCTCACCGTTCGGGCTGGTGACGATCTCCATTGCCCGCACCACACCGTCCGCCCGCCGGCCGGTGAGTTGCAGCAGCCAGATACGGCTGTTGCGCAAGCTGATGACCGTGACGAAAAGGGCGGCGACCGCAATGCCGGCCGCGATGATGCCGACCGCCGGCTGGTGCGCCAGGTCGGTCCGGGTGGTGACGTCTTCGGCAAAATTCTGTGCCGTGGCTGTGCTGACCATAAGCGCCATGCGGTCAGTGTGAGTTTGCACCGCAAGCGCGGCAAGACCGTTCGCGACATGCTCCACGACCCGCGTCGCATGGAGGCGGAGGCGTTGGGTGACCGTACCCGCGGGGCAGCGTCGTGAGCTTGGGCACGACGCAGGCCAACGTCCGTCGATTGGCGCTCTAGCCGGCCGAAACGCCCGCGTAGACTAAGGCGCGAATCCCAACGTGCGAGGAGCCGCAGGAGCGTGTCTGACGTGAGCACAACCACCAGCCCAGCCACCGGCGAGACCGGCCACAGTGCCACCGGGACCAGCCGCGTCAAGCGCGGCATGGCGGAGATGCTCAAGGGCGGCGTGATCATGGACGTCGTGACGGCCGAGCAGGCGAAGATCGCCGAGGACGCCGGCGCCGTCGCGGTCATGGCGCTCGAGCGGGTGCCGGCCGACATTCGGGCCCAAGGCGGCGTGTCGCGGATGAGCGACCCCGACATGATCGACGGCATCATCGCCGCCGTGTCGATCCCGGTGATGGCGAAGGCTCGGATCGGCCACTTCGTCGAGGCCCAGGTGCTGCAGTCGCTCGGCGTCGACTACGTCGACGAGTCCGAGGTGCTGACGCCGGCCGACTACGCTAACCACATCGACAAATGGGCGTTCACCGTGCCGTTCGTCTGCGGCGCGACCAATCTTGGCGAGGCGCTGCGGCGCATCACCGAGGGTGCCGCGATGATCCGCTCCAAGGGCGAGGCCGGCACCGGCGACGTCTCGAACGCGACCACTCACATGCGCAAGATCCGCGGTGAGATCCGGCGACTGACCTCTCTGTCCGAGGATGAGCTATACGTGTCGGCCAAGGAGCTGCAGGCGCCCTACGACCTGGTCAAGGAGATCGCGCAGACCGGCAAGCTGCCGGTCGTGCTGTTCACCGCCGGCGGGATCGCGACACCAGCCGACGCGGCGATGATGATGCAACTAGGCGCCGAGGGTGTGTTCGTCGGATCGGGCATCTTCAAGTCGGGCAACCCGGCGCAGCGGGCCGCAGCGATCGTGAAGGCGACAACGTTCTATGACGATCCGGACGTGATCGCTAAGGTGTCGCGCGGTCTCGGCGAGGCGATGGTTGGCATCAACGTCGACGACATCCCGCAGCCGCACCGGCTCGCCCAGCGCGGCTGGTAGCGCCTCGCCCGTGTCCGACCTCACCATCGGCGTCTTCGCCCTCCAGGGCGACGTACGCGAACATCTGGCCGCCCTGGCCGAGTGCGACGTCATCGCGCGTCCGGTCCGCCGGCCGCGCGAGCTGGACGATGTGCACGCGCTCGTCATCCCCGGCGGCGAATCGACCACCATGAGCAAACTCGCCGTCGAGTTCGGGCTGTTTGAGCCGGTCGCGGCTCGCGTCGCGCAGGGCATGCCGGTGTACGGATCATGCGCTGGCATGATCATGCTGGCCGCCCAGGTGTTGGATGGTCGGCCCGATCAGCGCACGTTCGCCGGCATCGACATGACGGTGCGGCGCAATGCGTTCGGTCGCCAGGTCGACTCGTTCGAGGCGCCGGTGGTGCTCGACGAAATGGGC
>DASQPR010000432.1:0-4521 GCA_035643815.1 Micromonosporaceae bacterium
TGCCCGAACGCATCAAGCTTCTGATCGTGCAACTGCATCTGGCCGGCAATCGGTTGTGCGCCCTCGGCGACGACCACGATCGGGGCGTACTGCGTGTGGAAGCGCTTGTCCACATAGGCGGCGACCTGTTCGACGTCGAATTCACGCTCGGGCAACAAGATGACGTTGGCCCCGCCGGCCAGCCCGGCGTGCAGCGCGATCCAGCCGGCGTGGCGGCCCATCACCTCGACCACGAGCGTGCGGTGGTGGCTTTCGGCCGTCGTGTGCAACCGGTCGATTGCCTCCATCGCGATGTTTACCGCGGTGTCGAAGCCGAACGTGTAGTCGGTCGCGCCGAGGTCGTTGTCGATGGTCTTGGGCACGCCGACGACCTTGACGCCCAGCTCGTCGAGCTTCGTGGCGACGCCGAGCGTGTCCTCGCCGCCGATCGCGACGAGTGCGTCGATGCCGAGCTCGGCGAGATTGGCCTTGATCTTGTCAACGCCGCCATCGATCTTGAACGGGTTCGTTCGCGACGAGCCGAGGATGGTGCCGCCGCGAGGCAGGATGCCGCGGACTTCGGCCACGCCGAGCGGCTTCGTGAAACCCTCGAGCGGGCCCTTCCAACCGTCCCGGAAGCCCACGAACTCGTGCTCGTAGGTCCCGATGCCCTTGCGGACCACGGCGCGGATGACCGCGTTGAGGCCTGGGCAGTCGCCGCCACCTGTGAGAACGCCGATGCGCATGGTTTGGCTCTCCTTAATGCATCGCGATGCCAACGCATTGCGATATCAACGCATTGCGATACCGGACCGGTCGGCTAACCGGTCAGGTAAACGTAGCCCGAAATGTCCCAGGACTGTGCTCGCGGCGCATGATGTCCGGTGGCGAGGTCACCGGAACCATCGCCGCGCACGGGCGCGCGGTTGGGCCAGCAGTCAAGGTCGGCGGCGCTGCCGAAGCCCCGGGCGGGCAGCACGCACTCTAGCGTCTCGTCGCCGGTTCCGCCGAGTGCGGCGCGTACGTCACGCTCTGTCGATCCGACGTTCATCGAGGGTACGGGCGCCGGCCATCGCGTTCCACCGCGCCAGGTTGTGCCGGGCGTCGATGAGCGCATCATGCCGGCCCTCCGCCTCCGGGAGCCTCGGCCGGCCGCGATCGTCCCAGAGCTGCCGGAGATCCTTGGTGAACCGTGGGATCTCGCGCGGCAGCGCCGGCATCGCTCCCCACAGCTGGGCGAGCGCCACATGGTCGTACGCCGCGTACCACGCCCACAGCTCCATCTGCTCGCCCGGTCGGTCGCGGATCGGCTCCATGAGAAACGCGTACAGATCGGTGCGGATGCGCTCGCGCGACCGCCACGCCGGATCGGCCGGGGACGGCAGTTTGTCCAGCACGTTGCGGCGCACCCACGGCACCGCGTGCGTGTCGTCGTATTCGGTCGACACCGCGTAGAACTCCCGGCCGTTCTCGTCCACGATGCCGATCGACACCAGGTCGATCAGCCGGCCGTCCTCGATGAACTCGGTGTCATAGAAGTACCGGTACGCCATGCCTACCCATCTCGACCTCGACCGCGCCACGCCGGCCCGTGCCGACCGCGATCAATCTCGCCGCCATCTTCGCGGCTCCGCTGCCGGACCATCGCGTCGGGGTCGCCAGAGGCATCGATTGTCGCTAGAGGCATCGATTAAGGTAAGCGTGCCGCTTGAACTGGGACCTGTCGTATGCACCCGCTCTGCGTCGTGTAACCACCACGCCACGTCGACGTCGGTATATACAAAGGCCCCATTAGCGGCCATGATCTGTGGGGGTAGGCGACGCGCGGTTGGCGTTCGTTTGCCTGGTATTTCGCATGTGGAGGTCAGGCCCGTGGACGTTCGGCATCACGAGACGCCCGACGCGTTGACGGGCGTCGAGATGTTTGCGGGGCTCGACGCGGAGTCCCGGCAGCGCGTCATCGCGGCGGCTGTTCCCCGGACGTACCGCAAGGGTCAGCTTCTGTTCGTGGAGAACGATCCCAGCGACTCGCTCATCGTGCTGAAGCGCGGCGCGATCGCGGTCTTCCGCACCGCGCCGACCGGCGAACGCGCCGTGCTCGCGGTGATCCGGCCGCCGAGTTTCTTCGGCGAAGTGTCGCTATTGGACGGTGGCACGCGGTCGACGTCGGCCGAGGCGATCGAGGACACCCGCGCGCTGGCACTGTCGCGTCACGCGTTCATCGAGCTCGTGCACAGCAACCCGGCGATCCTGGACGCGGTGATGCAGTCGCTCGGCAATCTCATCCGGCGCCTCACCGAGCAGCACGCCGACCACATCTTCCTCGACCTGCCCGGTCGCGTGGCCAAGACACTCGTACGGCTGGCCGAGGATTCGGCATCGCCGATGGTGACGATCGAGCTCAACCAGAGCCAGCTCGCGGCCATGGCCGGCGGCTCGCGGCAGAGCGTGAACCAGGCCATCGGATCGTTTGCGACGCGCGGCTGGCTGCGCACCGAGGGCCGGCGGATCGTGCTCACCGACATCTCCGCCCTGCGCCGCCGCGCCGGCATGTCCGAGCAGTAGCGTCCGTTCCGCTTCCCGGCTCGGGTCAGGCCGCGGCGGCGGGCGTGCGGTCCGCGGTCGCCACAACCGATGTCGCCGGTACGGCCGGAGCGGCCTTGAGCGTCGCGGCGTAGACATCGACGTACTCGCGGCCCGACAGCTCCATGAGCTCGTACATGATCTCGTCTGTGATGGCGCGCTCAATGAACCGGTCACCGGCCATCCCGGCGTAGCGACTGAAGTCGAGGGGCTCGCCGAACCGGATCCGGACCCGTCTGATCTTCGGAAGGATCCTGCCCGGTGGCTGGATCTCGTCGGTGTTCAGCATCGCGACCGGGATGACCGGCGCGCCGCTCTCCAGAGCCAGCCGGGCCACTCCAGTCTTGCCTCGATAGAGCCGCCCGTCCGGCGACCGGGTGCCCTCCGGGTAGATGCCGAACAATTCGCCGCTGCGCAGGATGGCCAGGCCGGTATCCATGGCAACCTGGGCCGCCTTGCCCCCGGATCGGTCGATCGGGATCGTGCCGGTGCCGACGAAGAACGCCTTGATGAGACGCCCCTTGATGCCGCGCCCGGTAAAGTACTCCGCTTTTGCCACGAATGTCACTTTTCGTCGAACCATTAGCGGCGTGAAGATCGAGTCACAGAAGCTGAGGTGGTTGCTGGCCAGGATGGCCGGGCCGGTGGTCGGCACGCGCTCATGGCCGGTCACGTCCGGCCGGAACAGCGCGCGCAGGATCGGGCCAAGGACGACGTACTTCAACAGCGAATAGAACACGCTGGTCCTCTCCCGGTCGGGTGCCCGGTCTGGTCGCACTGTCCCGCGCCGCCCATCGGCCGGAGCGGGTGGCCGGCTCAGTCCGCCGGGTCGGTCCGGCCGGTGGATGGCGCCGTCGGCTGCTCGGGTCGCAGCCTACGAATACCATGCACCACACCACATCGCATGCCCCGCATGCGCCGTGGCCGTGTCACGATTCATGCGGGACCGCTCTTCGCGGTGCACGGCCGCGCTGGCACGGCGCGGCGCAATGATCGCGGCGTACGCGCCGGGATGCAAGTGCCCGATGTGATCAACGCGGTGGCAAGACGCGGAGCGGGACGGACGCGGCAGATGCCACAGGTCGGGGGGAGGACGAAACGTGACCGGCGGGAGCGCACGCCACGGACGGCGAAACAACGGGCTGTTCGCGGCCGAGTACGCCGTGGTTGGCGACGTCGACCCGCGCGTGGGCGAGCACCTGCTCGACGTTCTGGGCAACCGTGGGATCGCGGCCTATCTCCAACCCTCGGCTGATCAACACCCCATTACCCGACTGACCACGCTCCCTGGCCGGCCCGTGGACCGCCTGTTCGTGGACCGGCGAGAGCTTGGCACGGCGCGAGAGTTCTACGACATCGCAACGGCGGACACGGCCGGCGCCATCGATCCGGACGGCCTGAACGCAGCTCCGGCCCCGGCCGCACGCTCGGCGACGGACTTCGAGGCGGCGTGGGCCTCGATCGTGGCGAGCTTCGACGCGCCGCCGGCCGCTGGCCCCCACCCGTGGCCGGCGAGCGAGGACGACAACCGGGGCGGCCCCGGCGGCCGCCCGATGTCCGACCCGACGCGAGCGATACCCGACACCGCATGGCCGGTGCCCGCCGACCCGCCGATCTCATTCTCGTCGGACCCGACGGCTTCGCCGACCACCACCGGCCCGACCACCACCGGCCCGACCACCACCGGCCCGACCAGCAATGGCCCGACCGCCACTGGTCCGACCGTCAGCGGCCCGACCGTCACGCCGTCCGCGTCCGAGCCGTCGCCGCAGACACCCAAGCCGCCCAAGTCGGCACGCGACGGGAACGACTACATCGATCTCGGCCCGTCATTGCTCGACGGCTTGGACACGTTCGGTCGTGGCCTGCCCGACGATGAGGACGACGGCGAGGATTACCACCCGCCGGCACCGCCGCCGCTGCCCCGCTTCGCCGGCATCACCGTAATCGGCATGCTCG
>DASQPR010000433.1:0-9991 GCA_035643815.1 Micromonosporaceae bacterium
GGCCGACTCCTGCGGCACCAGGCCAGCCTGGGCGCCGGCCCGTGCGATCCCCGCCTCGACGTCGAGCATCGCTCGCAGCCAGGCCGTGTCGTCGGTGCTCGCGGTCACTCCATCGCTCGCGAAGAGCGCGTCGAACAGGCCGCCGCTGTCGGGCATCAGACGCCTCGAACCCACGCGCCGTCAATGCAAGATCGACGACTCATCCGGTCACACATCGAAGAAGACCGTCTCATGGTCGCCCTGCAGGTGGATGTCGAACCGGTAACCGCCGGGTTCGGCGTTGGCCACGAGAGTGCTGCGGCGCTGCGGGTCCGGTAGTCCCGCGAGCACCGGGTCGGCCGCGTTCGCCGCCGGCTCGTCGTCGAAGTAGATCCGCGTCACCACGCGATCGAGCAGGCCACGGGCGAATACCGACACATCCAGATGCGGTGCCTCCACCCCGCCGTCGCCCGTCGGCACTCGACCCGGCTTGACTGTCGCGATCGCGTACGCGCCATCAGGCCCGGTCGCAGACCGGCCGAAGCCGCGGAAGCCCGCCACCGCCGACGCGACCGTGCCACGAGGATCGTCCGGGTGGGCGAAGTGACCGTCCGGGTCGGCCTGCCACGTCTCGACGAGCGCGTCGGCCAGTCCATTGCCGTCGCCGTCGAGCACGCGCCCGGAGATTACCAAGCGGCCGGCAGCGTCCGGTGGCACGACGTCCGGGCCGTCCGGCCAGGGCAGGATCAGGTGCAGGAACGGGCCGACCGTCTGGGACGGAGTCAAGGCCGGCGTCGGCTCAGTCATCGTGCGGCTCCTCCATCGGCGTGGCTGCACGGCCGCGCAACACGATGTCGAAGGCGAAGCCCAATGCCCAGTCCGGCCGCGTCGCGTCCCAGTCGAAACGCGATATCAGCCGCTCGCGCGCCGCCGCTGGCGTCGATTGGTAGATCGGGTCGTCGGGCAGCAGCGGGTCGCCTGGGAAGTACATCTGCGTCACGAGCCGTTGCGTGAATGCCCGACCGAACAGCGAGAAGTGGATGTGCGCCGGTCGCCATGCGTTGGGGTGATTGCCCCAGGGGTACGCCCCGGGCTGGATCGTCGTGAACTCGTACGTCCCGTCCGCTCCGGTCACCACGCGGCCGCCACCGGAGAAGTTCGGGTCGATCGGGGCCGGCCAGTTGTCCATCGCGTGGCGGTAGCGGCCGGCCGCATTCGCCTGCCAGATCTCGACGAGCGTGTGCGGCACCGGTCGACCGTCGCCGTCGAGCACCCGTCCGTGCACGACGATTCGCTGGCCGAGCGGCTCACTGTCGTGCTGGCGGGTGAGATCACCGTCGGAATCGGCTACCCGATCGGTGCCGAACAACGGGCCGGTGATCTCAGTCAGGCGCTGCGGCAGAACCACCAGGGGTTGTTGCGGCGCCCGCAATCGGGTCGATCGGTAGTCGGGGGAGTCGAGCTGTGGATGTACGCCGCGGGGTCGTACGTAGCGGTCGCCGCTCGTGTCGGACGATGCCGCGACTCGGTCATTCACCCGTTGCTCGGTCATCGCACCTGCCCCTTCGTCGCCTCGAGTTCGCGCAGCACGGCAAGCTCGTCGTTGGTCGGTGGCGCGGTCGTGGCGAGATCGCCGGCGACCGCGAGATCCCAGCCGGTCGCGTCACGAACCTGTTCGACGGTGACTCCTGGATGGACGCTCGACAGCGTGAGCGCACAGGTGCTCGGGTCGGGGGTGAGGATGCCGAGATCTGTGATCACCATCGTCGGGCCGGCGCCACGCAGTCCGAGCCGGGCGCGGTCGCCGGGGCCTGTGCCGTGGCCGACGCTGGTCACGAAGTCGACCCGGTCGACGAACGTACGCCTCGACTGGCGTACGACGACGATGACCTCGGGGCAGTTCGCGGCGATCTCGGGTGCGCCGCCGGCACCGGGCAGCCGGATCTTGGGATGCCGGTAGTCGTCGCCGATGACAGTGGTGTTGATGTTGGCGAACCGGTCGATTTGTGCCGCGCCGAGGAAGCCGATGTCCACCCGGCCGGGCTGCAACCAGTAGTTGAACACCTCCGGCACGCTCACGACCGCGTCGGCCGTGTCCGCGAGCTGGCCGTCGCCGATCGACAGCGGCAGTGCCGCCGGCTTCGCGCCGAGCGTGCCCGATTCGTACACGAGGACTAGCCCTGGTGCGTGTGTCCGGCGCGCGAGGTTCGCCGCTGTGCTCGGTATGCCGATCCCGACGAAGCAGGCGACCCCGTCCCGCATGGCACGCGACGCCGCGACGGTCATCATCTCGTCCGCCGTAAAGGCCGGAGTCGAGGTCACGCGCTCACCCCCGATGTTGTGCTGCCAGTCGGCATCGCGGCGTGGGATGCCGTCGTCGGCGCGGACCGCGCGAACACCTCGGCGTCGAGCCAGCGTCGGAATGTGTCCCGGTCCCGGCTGATCGCGTCCCACGCTACGTAGTAGTCGTTGTCGCGGACGGAGAATCCGTGGCTGTAAGACGGGTGTGATCCGCCGGGTGCCAGCGCCACGAGCGTCACCGCCCAACCCGGAAGGACGATCGCGCCCGGCTGCGGTGGCAGCTCGTCGACGATCTCTTCGACAGTGACGAGCGATCGCGCCGACGCGAGTACGGCTTCCTTCTGGACGCCGGTGATGCCCCAGATCTGTACGTTGCCGGCACGGTCGGCCCGCTGGGCGTGAATGATCGCGACGTCCGGTCGCAGCGCCGGCACCGCGGTGAGAACCTCACCGGTAAAGGGGCAGGTGATCGGCCGAATGTTGGCCGTCGCGGAGACGAGGTCGGTGCCGACGTAGCCGCGGAGGACGGCGAATGGCAGGCCGGACGCGCCGGCGACATAACGGTTGGCCATGCCGGCGTGGCTGTGTTCCTCGATTTCGAGCGGGACCGGCCAGCCGTTGCCGACCGCATCCCGGAACCGGTGCAACGAGCCCACGCCCGGGTTGCCGCCCCACGAGAACACGAGCTTGCGCGCACAGCCCGCGCCGATCAGCTGGTCGTAGATCACGTCCGGCGTCATCCGTACGAGGGTCAGGTCGCGCCGGCCCTGCCGGATCACTTCATGGCCGGCCGCGAACGGGATGAGATGCGTGAAGCCCTCCATCGCCACGGTGTCGCCGTCGTGGACAAGCTCCGCGATGCCGTCCGCGAGGGACACGATCCTGGCCACCCGTATACCTCGTTTCCGGTCCCGCGGCTCCGGTCCTACGACAAAATGGTATTACCATATTCAGCTGACTCGGTTCGAGATCGGCCCGACCCTGTCGCGGCCAACGCCGGGACTCGATGGCCGCTCAAATCGTGCCAACGATTATGTTCGCTCAACGAACGTACGTCGCCTCTCCGAACGTAAGCGCCCACGGCGCCGCGGTCAACACCCGAACGCTCGCGCGGAGCGCGGTGAAAAGGTCGCGCCGAGCGCAATGAAACGCTCGCGTAGAGCGCGATGAAGCGCTCGCGAGGGGCGCGACGAATACGAGGGTCCGGGCACCATTGACGATTGAGTGACCTACGTCATAAGTTCGGCTAAGGAACGCTCGTTCGATCTCCGGACATGCGCTCCTCCCGATATGGCACCGGATCCACCCGACGGCACGCAGTCCTGCGCAACCAAGATCTCCCCCGATCGTCCGGTGCGACTGCAGCGCCGATTCGACGCTGCCCGCGGGCTCGATGATGAGGAGTGGTCGTGACACTGCTGGACGAGTCGACCTGGCACGGCAAGCTTTACCTCGACGGCTGGACGCAAGGCAGCGGTGGCGACGCCGCTGTGCGGGAGCCGGCCACCGGTTCGGAGATCGGGCGCATTGGCATCGCGACGGCCGATGACGTCGCGCGTGCAGCCGCGGTCGCCGCCGCCGCGCAAGCCGGCTGGGCCGCCCGCCCGCATACCGAGCGGGCCGCCATCCTGCGTCGCGCCGGCGATCAGATCCTGGCCAACGCGGCCGACATCCACTCGTGGATCATCCGGGAGACCGGGTCTGTGCCGCCGAAGGCGGAGCTCGAAACCCACCTCGGCTCGCAGGAGTGCTACGACGCGGCGAGCCTGCCCGGCCGGGCGTACGGCGAGCTGCTGCCCAGCGAGGCGCCAAGAATGAGCTGGGCGCAGCACTCACCCGTCGGCGTGGTCGGCGTGATCGCTCCGTTCAACGTTCCGTTGATCCTTGCCATCCGATCGGTCGCACCCGCGCTCGCGCTCGGCAACGCGGTCATCCTGAAGCCCGACCCGCGTACGGCCGTCGCCGGCGGCGTGTCGATCGTGCGGGCGTTCGAGGAGGCCGGTCTGCCCGAGGGGTTGCTGCACATGCTGCCCGGAGGAGCTGACGTCGGCGAGGCGCTCGTGACGCACCCGCTCGTGCGCGTCGTCTCGTTCACCGGTTCGACCAGCGCCGGCCGGCGAGTCGGCGCCCTCGCGGGCCAGCACCTCAAGCGCGTACACCTGGAGCTCGGTGGGAACTCGGCGCTGATCGTGCTGGACGATGCCGACCTCGACCGGGCGGCGTCCGCCGGTGCCTGGGGTTCGTTCCTGCACCAGGGCCAGATCTGCATGACGACCGGTCGGCACCTGGTGCACGCGTCGATCCACGACGAGTACGTGAACCGCCTCGCCGAGAAGGCCTCGCACCTGCCGGTCGGCAACCCGGCGACCGAGCAGGTGGCCCTCGGCCCGATCATCGACGATCGACAGCGCGACAAGATCCACGAACTCGTCACGTCGAGTGTGTCGGCCGGCGCACGGCTCGCCGCGGGGGGCACGTACGAGGGGCTGTTCTACCGTCCGACGGTGCTGGCCGACGTCGCGCCGACGATGCCGGCGTACGCGAACGAGGTCTTCGGACCGGTCGCGCCGGTCGTGCCGTTCACCAGCATCGACGAGGCCGCGAAGCTCGCCGCCGACAGCGAGTACGGTCTGTCGCTCGGCATCCTCACCGGCGATGCGATGCGCGGACTCGCGCTGGCCCAACGCATACCGACCGGGATCGTCCACATCAACGACCAGACGGTCAACGACGAGTCCAATGTGCCCTTCGGCGGGGTTCTCGCCTCCGGCACCGGCGCACGCTTCGGCGGTGCGGCCGCGAACATCGACGCATTCACCGACACACGCTGGATCACCATGCGCGCGGACATCGCACCGTACCCGTTCTAGATCTTCACCCACCCACCCCGTGGAGACGACAATGACCCAGCTCGACGAACCCGGCGGGTTGAACCGTCGAAACCTGTTCAAAGCCGCCGGCCTCGGCGTCGCCGGTGCCGCCGCGACCAGCGCGCTGGCCGCCTGCAGCTCGGGCCTCAAGGGATCGGGCACGAGCACGAGCAGCACGCTGAAGATCGGCTACGTGAGTCCACAGACCGGTCCGCTGGCGAGTTTCGCGACGGCCGACAACTACATCATCGGCCAGATTCGTCACGCGTTGAGCAAGGGCATCACGGCCGGCGGCAAGAAGCGCAGCATCGAAATCGTCGTCAAGGACAGCCAGTCCTCGACAACCCGAGCGACCCAAGTGACGCGTGACCTGATCCTCACCGACAAGGTCGACATCGTCGTCGCGTCGAGCACGCCGGAGGTGGTTAACCCGGTCGCCGACACGTGTGAGGCGAACCAGATGCCCAACGTCGGCGCGATCGACCCCTGGGAGTCGTGGTATTTCGGCCGCGGCGCGAAACCGGGCGATGCGTTCAAGTACACGACGCTGTTCTTCTTCGGCCTCAAGCAGTTCACCGATCTCTTCTCGCACCTGTGGGACCGCAGTGGCGTCAAGGCCGACAACGTCGCTTGCCTGTTCCCGAACGACACCGATGGCAACGCGTTCCGCGCCGGCTTCCCACCGGCCATGAAGCCGACCCGCTACAAGCCGGTCGATCCGGGCGGCTACCAGGACGGGATCACCGACTTCAGTGCGCAGATCGCACGGTTCAAGGCGACCGACTGCGAGTTCTTCACGTGCGCTCCGTTGCCACCCGATTTCCAGACGTTCTGGAAGCAGGCCGCACAGCAGGGTTACCGACCGAAGCTCGCGACCGTTGCGAAGGTGATGCTGTTCCCGACCGAGGCTGTCGCGCTCGGCCAGTTGTCGAACAACATTGCCACCGACTGCTGGTGGAGCCCCTACCACCCGTACAAGTCGACGCTCGACGGCACGACGACGAAGCAGCTCGCCGACGGGTTCGCCGCCGCCACCGGCAACCAGTGGCACCAGGCCCTCGGCTCGATCTACTCGCTCTTCGAGATCGCCGTGCAGGCGTTCACGTCCGCGAGTGACCCGAAGGACCGCAACGAGGTCGCGCATCAGCTGACCACTATGAAGATCAGCGGTATGAGCGGTGCGCTGGACTTCACCGCGGGTCCGGTGCCGGGGGTCGCGCTCATCCCGATCACGGGCGCGCAGTGGCGGCCGGGGACGACGTTCCCGTGGGAGATGTTCATCGTCGACAACTCGCAGATTCCGACCGTGCCGTTGAACGGCGACCTGCAGATGACCAACGCCTGACGATGCTCGCGCTCGATCAGGTCAGTAAGGCGTTCGGGCGCGTCCGCGTCGCCGACCGGCTGTCGTTGTCGGTCGGCGACGGGGAGGCCGTCGGGATCGTCGGGCCCAACGGTGCCGGCAAGTCGAGCTTGTTCTCCATCATCTCGGGCGACATTGCACCCGATGCGGGCGACGTCACGCTCGCCGGTCAGCGCGTCACCCGGCTCGGCGCGGCCGCCCGATGCCGACTCGGGATCGGGCGCACCTATCAGGTGCCGCGACCATTCGAGCACATGAGCGTGTACGAGAACGTCCTCGTCGCCGCCGAGCAGGGCGGGCGTACGCGAGTCGTCGCGGGCTCGGACGGGTCGACCGGAGGCGTCCGACCCGACGCGGACGGCATGCTGACGCGACGGGTGCGACTGAGCGAGGCACGGCAGCGGGCGATCGCCGTGCTCGATGAGACGGGTCTCCTTCCGGCCGCGAACCGGGCGGCCGGCCGGCTGACGTTGCTCGACCGCAAGCGTCTCGAACTCGCCCGCGCGCTCGCCACCGGACCGCGGCTTCTGCTGCTCGACGAGGTGGCCGGCGGCCTGTCCGATCCGGAGGTCGACGAGCTCGTCGCGATCGTCTCCGCGCGCCGGGCCAGCGGCATGACGATTATCTGGGTCGAGCACGTCGTGCATGCATTGACCCGCAGCGTGGATCGCTTGCTATGCCTAGCCGGCGGCGCGTTCATCGCGGACGGCGCCCCCGATGAGGTGTTGGCGAGCGACGCCGTTCGCGAGGTCTATCTCGGGGTCGGTCCCGAACTCGCAGTCGACGACGTGGCGGCCGCCGAGGGCGCCACCGCGGAGGCGACACCGTGAGCCTGCTGGAGATCGACGGCCTGAGCGTCCATCACGGGCAACTGGCCGCAATCACGAATCTCGCCCTCACCGTCGGCGAGGGCGAGACACTCGCAATCATCGGTGCGAACGGCGCCGGCAAGACCACGTTGTTGCGCACGGTCGCCGGCGTGTTGCGGCCGTCGGCGGGTGTTATCCGGTACGGCGGCGACGATGTGACCCGAATGCCGACGCATCGTCGCGTCGCGGCCGGGATCGCGCTCGTGCCAGAAGGGCGGCGTCTGTTCCCGTCGCTTACTCTCGCGGAGAATCTGGCGACCGGCGCTTATCGGAAGCGACCGGGACCGTGGACGATCGAGCGAATCATGGACCTGTTTCCATGGATGCCCGAGCGCGCCAAGCAGTCCGCCGCATCACTCTCCGGCGGCGAACAGCAGGCCGTCGCGATCGGCCGGGCGCTCGCGAGCAATCCACGTCTCCTCCTGCTCGACGAGCTCTCGCTCGGTCTGGCGCCGATCGTGGTCCGGCGTCTGTACGCAGGGCTGCCAGAGATTCTCGCCGAGGGCACCACGGTGCTGCTCGTGGAGCAGGACGTGTCGCAGGCGCTACGGGTGGCCGATGAGGTGTGCTGCCTGCGCGGCGGCCGCGCGGTGCTTCGCGGGCGTCCGACCGACCTGACGGCGGATGTCATTCAGGCCGCATACTTCGGCACGGCCGGCACGGCCGGCACGGCCGGCACAGCGGGCAGCACCGGCACGGCCGGGGCAGGCGCCGAGATCGCGGTACCGGCCGGGACCCGATCGGACGCGGGCGAGGAGACTACGCGATGACGTGGGTGAACACGATCGTGCAGGGCATCCTGCTCGGCGGGCTCTACGCGCTGTTCGCCTGCGGCCTGTCGCTGATGTTCGGCGTGATGCGCATCGTGAACCTCGCCCATGGCGACCTGGGCGTGCTCGCCGCGTTCCTCGCGTACTCGGTGATGAGCGCGACGCCGCTCGGCGCGTTCTGGGCCGCCGTCGTCGTGGTGCCGGTCTTCGCGGCGTTGGGGTACGGTCTCCAGCGCGGACTGTTCCAGCGGAGCCTCGCGATCAGTCCATTGTCGACATTGCTCGTCACGTTCGGCCTGTCCGTGGTGATTCAGAACGTCCTGCTGCAGATCTACTCGGCGGACACCCGGGCCTTGAACATCGGCTCGCTCGTCACCGCGGCGTTGCGTGTCAACGCGAGTATGTCGCTGTCCTATCTAGCGCTGCTTACGTTCGGCCTCGCGATCGTGGTGATCGCGGTGCTGCAGCTGTTTCTGTCGCGGACCCGGACCGGGCGCATGATGCGAGCCGCGTCCGACGACCCGGAGGCGGCAACGCTGGTCGGCGCAGACAGCCGCCACGTGTACGCGGTCGCCACGGCGATCGCGTTCGCCACCGTGGCGCTGGCCGGCCTGATGTTCGCGATGCGGTCGTCGTTCGACCCGAGCATGGGCCCGAGCCGGCTCATCTTCGCGTTCGAAGCGGTCGTCATCGGCGGCCTCGGCTCGCTATGGGGCACCTTGCTCGGCGGCATGGTGCTCGGCCTTGCGCAGACGCTCGGCGCTCAGCTCGATCCGACGCTCCTGCTGCTAAGCGGCCACGTCATCTTCCTTGCCGTGCTCGCATTCCGGCCGCAGGGTCTGATCCCGGCGCGGAGGCTGGCATGACGTCGTCAATGCCGGTGCCGGCGACTGGCCCGGGATCGGTCGCGCCCGCACGCATTCCGACCCAACGGGACGGCAGCGGCACGCCGCCCCGCGTGCGACGCGGGCGTCGTGCGAACCTCTGGACGACCACAGTGCTCGCGATCGTTGTCGTCGTGCTCGCGTACGCACCGTTCGCGGTGTACACGTCGCTCACCGACGACCTCGTGACGTTCTTCATCCTGCTGACCATGGCAAGCATGTGGAACCTCCTGGCCGGCTACGCCGGACTCGTGTCGATCGGCCAGCAGGCCTACATCGGGCTTGGTGCGTACGCGGTCCTGCAGTTCAGCGACTGGGGTGTGCAGCCGTACGTCGGGGTGGTCGCCGCGGCCGCGGCCTGTGCGGTGATCGCGGTGCCGACGTCGCTACTCGCGTTCCGACTACGCGGCGATTACTTCGCGGTCGGGACGTGGGTTATCGCCGAGGTGTACCACCTTCTCGTGGAGCGGGACGGGTCGCTCGGCGGCGGCAGCGGGCGCTCGCTGACGACGCTGTCCGACATAGACGCCAGCGTTCGCGAGGCGCTGACCTACTGGGTCGCGCTCGGCGTGACGGTACTGACGCTGGCCGCGTGCTACCTGTTGTTGCGCAGCCGACTCGGCCTCGCTCTCACCGCGATCCGCGACGACGAGACCGCCGCCGGTAGCGTCGGCGTCACGGTCGGCGTCGCTAAGCGGATCGTCTACCTCGTCGCCGCGGCCGGGGCGGGCGCGGCCGGTGGGCTGCTCATCGTGAGCTCGCTGAACGTTCAGCCGGACGCCATCTTCAGCGTGCAGTGGTCGGCCTACATGATCTTCATCGTGGTTATCGGCGGCATGGGCTATATGGAGGGGCCGATCCTCGGGACGATCGTGTTCTTCGGACTGCAACAGGCATTCTCGTCGTACGGCGTGTGGTATCTCGTCCTCATCGGCGTGATTGCGATGGCGTCCGT
>DASQPR010000434.1:0-2309 GCA_035643815.1 Micromonosporaceae bacterium
GCTCGGCCACTCCGGTCGCAAGGGCTCGACCCGGCTGATGTGGGAGGGCATGGACGACCCGTTGCCGGCCGGCAACTGGCCGGTCGTCGGGCCGTCTGCGCTGCCGTACCGGCCGGGGAATCAAGTCCCCCACGAACTGTCCGTGGCCGAGATGGCAACGATCCGCGACGAATTCGTGGCCGCGGCCAGCCGGGCGGCCGACGCGGGCTTCGACCTGCTCGAACTGCATTGCGCGCATGGCTATCTGCTCTCGTCGTTCCTGTCGCCGCTCACGAACCAGCGCACCGACTCTTACGGCGGATCGATCGCCGGCCGCCTGCGCTTTCCGATCGAGGTGTTCGACGCGATCCGGGCGGCCTGGCCGGGCGACCGGCCGATGAGCGTACGGATCTCGGCCACCGACTGGTCTCCGGGAGGCGTCGACGTCGACGAGGCGATCGAGATCGCCCGCACGTTCGCCGAACACGGCGTAGACGCCGTCGACGTGTCGACCGGCCAGGTCGTGTCGGAGGAACGGCCGGCGTTCGGCCGGTCGTATCAGGTGCCGTACGCCGACGCGATCCGCAATGCGCTGGCCACGTCGCACCCGAAGGTCGCCGTGATCGCGGTCGGCGCGATCTCTTCGTACGACGATGTGAATTCGCTGTTGCTTGCCGGCCGTGCGGACTTGTGCGCTCTCGGCCGTACCCACCTTTATGACCCGCAGTGGACGCTGCATGCGGCGGCGGACCAGGGCTATTCGATCACCTGGCCGAAGCCGTTCGCGGCGGGCAGCCGCCGCCCGCAGACCGGCCGCAACGATGGTCCGAAGCCGCGCCTCGATCTCGTCCGCGATCCGCTGGCCGGGGCGACCCGCCACGGCCGCTGGCGGCCTCGCGACGGCCGGTGAGATTAGCCCAGCTGGGTAACAGGTTGGCCCAATGCGTGCGACGACTCTTCCGCTGACCCGGCATCGGACGTTAGGTTTACGCCACCCCCGATAAGGCGCGAACGTGGCCAGATCGGGCGACTTGCTCTGGTTAGTACCGATTCTGCAGCATCCCGATTCTGACGAGACATCCCGTAGCCGAACGGCACCGGCACGGCAACAGGAGCCACAGGTGAGCGTGCAACCGACGACATTTCGCGGTTTCGCGAATCCGGTCGACCCGACCGCGGCGGAGCTGCGTACATGGGCCTACTATCCGGATTCCGTCGCGCTCGAGGACATGCCGCCGTACTGGGATCTGCTCGTCGCGGGCGACCGCCTCATCCCGACGATCTTTGCGCTCGCCATGGACCCCGACTGCCCGGCCCGCCGATTCGCGATCCACTGCCTCTACATCTACGCCGCCGACGGCATCCGCACGGATTTCAGCGCCCATCCGAAGCGCCGCCTACACAAGCTCGTGAAGCGGGCCGAGGCCGAAGGCGACGAGGCGATGCACACCTGGGCCTACAACGTGCGCGTGCTGCTCGCCCGCCCGCAGATCTTCGATTTCCGGGACTGGTGCGAGGGCGGCCTGGTCCGGTCGCGCCGCCGGCTCGGCTGAGCCGTTCGGATCGCGCCGCCGGCTCGGCTGAGCCGTCGTGCATTTGCCCCAGACGTGATGAACGGGTACGAACCACGGACGGCCTGAAGCGATCAGCGGCGGCGGCTAACGTCTTAGATAGAGCGATTCCGGCAAATCGGAAACGCCCTACAGGACGGAGACGTCATGGGTATGAGCGACATGGTCAACAAGGCCAAGAGCGCGCTCAGGGGACACTCCGACAAGGCTGACCACGGTGTCGACAAGGGCGCGGACATGGCCGCCAAGAAGGCCGACGACATGAGCGGTGGCAAGCACTCGGACCACATCGACAAGGGTCGCGACATGGCCGCCGACAAGACGAAGGATTCGATGGATAAGTTCGGCGACGACGCCTAGCGAGTCGCCGGCACAGATCATCGATCGATAGTCACACCGCAGGCACGCCGCCTCGGCCGGCCGGTTCGTCACCGGGCACGGAGGCGGTTTGGTCGTGACCAAAACGGGCGCCGCGACGAATGATCGTCGCGGCGCCCGTCCGTACCCTGTGACGGCCCTGCGCTGCCGTTAGCCGTTGGCCGGTCGGCGCGGCCGCCACACGACGAGCGCGGTCGTACGCTCGTAAACCGGCGTGAGATCCCGCGCCGGGTAAGCGGTCATCGACTGGACCTGGGCCAGCCGTTGGTGCGCCTCCGACAGGTCCGCTTCCAGATCCATGATCCGGCGCTGCAGATCGACGACGAGCTTCTCTAAGTCGATGATCCGGCGTACGCCTTCGAGGCTTACGCCGTCGTCCTG
>DASQPR010000435.1:0-13649 GCA_035643815.1 Micromonosporaceae bacterium
GAGATCGGTCCCGTCGTAGTCCAGCAAGGGGAGCTTGCCGAAAAGCAAGTGCATCATCTGGTACGGGTCGTGCCAGCCCGCGATTTCCGGCGCGAGATTCCAGTAGGCGGCACGCCGGATGCCGGACGCAATCGCGAGCACGGTCCGGGCCACGAGCTGCCGGGAGTTGATCCGGTGTCGTTTGGCTTCGAGTTCCGGCGGGCACCCGTCCATGAACATCTGCAGCCGCGGTGGCAAGTCGGGCATTTTCGCGTACAACGCTGTCATGGCCCGTCGTTCAGGGGTGTCCTGCCCGGCCTGCGCCGAGAGCTCTTGGGCGCTCTGAGTCGGTGGTGGATCGGTAAAGGCGGCCGCGAACACCTTTCCGATAACGTCGTCGAGCTCAGGAAACTCGAACAGCAGCGGCCCGCCGTGCTCCCCGGCGACGATCGGCTTGTCGTACCCGTGTCGACGCATCATTTGCCGGGCCGTGTCCACGTATTCCGGGATGCGCGCCGGCTCGCCGTACAGGTGGACGCTGAACAGGTCGAACGCGTCCCGTCCGGCGTCGACGAGGTGGTCGAAGAACTGTCGTGGCGGACTGTCCGGGGCGCCGCTGAACACGTCGTACCCGCAGCCGCCGAGCACGACGAGCGCGCCCGGATCTGCGTCCCGGACGGCGGCGTGCATGGCCTTGAGCTGAGCCACATACTCGGGTGCGGTGCCGGCCCACAGCAGTCCGGTGTTGCTCGGCTCGTTGTCGCACTGCCAGTAGCGCACCCGGCCGGCGCAGTGTCCAACCAGGCGCCGGACGAATTCGGCGTAGGCGTCGATGTCGGCCGCCGGCGACGGCGGTAGGAAGTTCGTTGACTCCCGGGTGGCCCAGGTCGAGCTGGAGCACACGGTGATCCACACCTCCTCGTCGCCGTCCAGCTGAGCCAGCAAGGCGTCGACGGTGTCCCACACATATCGGCCCGGCTCCGGTTCGACCTGAGCCCAGTAGACGTAGGCCCGGATGAGACCGGCGCCGAGCGCTCGGGCCTGCGGTACGAACTCATCCGGCTTAGCGAACAGTCCATAGCTGATGCCGCGGACCACGCCGAGACGGATTCCCGCCAGGTCGGTTACCGGCGTTCCGGGATCGTTCGTCATGATCACGCTCCTCGCAGGTTTATGATGTATATCGCAAGTATAGGTCGTATACTCAAGGCATGGCAAAGCGTTCCTCCGCTCGTACCGTTCCCTTGATCTGGACACGGCCCGCGCCCGCGGCACGACACCGATCCTTGGGTCGCGACGAGATCGTGTCGGCCGCGATCGCCCTGGTTGACGCGGACGGTCCGGACGCGCTCACGATGAAGGCCGTCGCGGGACGCCTCGGCCCCTATACCCCAATGGCGTTGTATCGCTATGTGCAGAGCAAGGATGGCCTGGTCGATCTGATGCTCGATACGGCGATCGGTACGGTTCCCGTACCCGAACGGCCCGGACCGGACTGGAAAGCGGACCTACGCGACGTCGCTGTCGCGACCCGCGGAATGATCAACAAACATCCCTGGTACGCATGGCTCGTCCACACGCGGCCGCCGGTCGGACCGAACACGATGCGCCGCACCGAATTCATGCTCGCGGTCCTGGTCGGGCGCGGGGCGACCGTCCCCGCGGCGATGACGTTCGCCGCCCTGATCGATCGGCACATCTTCGGCAGCGGACTCCAGGAAGCGCAGGAGGCACGGTTCAATGAAAGTCACGGTCTCGATCGCCCGGAAGACGTGATTGCGGCCATCGCATCCGTACGCGACCTCGCCATTGCCGACGGTCGACTTCCGCTACTGGCATCGTGGCTGGCCGAGCCGACCGCCGACGGCGTCGACGAACAGTTCCAACTCGGCCTGGATTTCCTCCTCGATGGGATCGCGACGCGACTCCCCCGACGGTGGCGCGCGTCGACGACACCGCAACCGAAGACACCGCGAGCGAAAACACCCAACCGAAGACACCGCGACCGACCCCGTCCGGCCCCGCCGACGTCGGCTGAGGGACACACCAACCCGTCCGGCCCGGGCGACGTCGTCTGACGGGGCAGACCGACGTTCACGCGCGTCGGTATTGTCGGCCCATGAGACCACGAGTCGATTACCTGCTTTCGGCCACGCTCTTTCTCGCCCCGCAGCTGGCCGACGATCGCATCTACTTCATCTCGGACCTGTCCGGGCGGCTCAGCCTCTGGGCCATGGACGCCGCCGGCAGCGTGCCGGAACGCCTGCTTCCAGCCGACATCGGGCTGTTGACCCCGGAACTCGTCGGTGGTGAGTCGTTTGTGGCCTTGCCGGGACTCGGGAAGATCGTCGTCGTCCTCGACAACAACGGCGACGAGAACATGCAGCCGTGCGTCGTCCCGATCGGCGGCGGAGACCCGGAGCCGCTGTTCGGCGATCGCTTCGCCGGCCAGCAAGTAATGCTGATCCGGCTCGACTCCGACGGCCGCGGACGGATCCTGGTCGACCCGCGTAAGCGGCCGGACCTCGAGGCGTACGAGTTCGACCTGACCCAGCCGGACGCCGGCCTGCATCTGCTCGGCACGTCGAAGTACGGCTACCTACCGGCCGGCCGCGATGACGACGGCGGGCGGTATCTGATCGTCGACGAATACCTGCCCCGAGACACGACCCTGTGGCTGTGGGAACGTTCCACCGGCGAGCGCCGGCTGTTGCGAGGCACGCCGATTGACGACCGCTCCGCGGACGAACCCAAGCGCCGCGAGGGAATCGGCAACGGTTGGTTCGTGGATGACGACATCGTGCTGCTGGAATCGTTCGCGTTCGACGATCTCGGCGGCCTCGCGTGGCTCTCGTTGGCGGAGCCCGATCGGCTTACACCGGTGGAGATCACCGGGCTGCGACACGACGGGCGGGGCGAGTTCACCGGCGCGCACCATCTGACCGGCGATCGCTACTCGCTGACGTACAACGTCGACGGGGTGTCCTACGGGTACGGCGCCCACTTCGATGCCGTGGCGCGGCGGATGGTGGTCGATGAGCTGCTGTTCGGCGCCGGTGACCTCGGCAGCGGCGTCGTCGAGCACATGCACTACGACGAGACGACCGATCGCTACATCGTGTCGTACTCGTCCGCGGCCACCCCGTCGCAGCTGGGCGTGCTCGGCCCGGCCGGCGACGACGGCGTACGCCAGGCGACGTTCGTGACGCGCAACCGTGTCATCGGCCTCGACGCCGGCATGCTCGGATCCGGCGAGGACGCGTCCTTCACCAGCCATGATGGGTTGCGGGTTTCGGCGCGCCTTTATCTTCCCGCGGAGCAACTGGGCTACGTCGGACCACGACCGGTCGTGTATTACATCCATGGCGGTCCGCAAGGTCAGGAGCGACCCGACTTCACGTGGTTCTCCATGCCGCTCATCCAGTATCTGACGCTGCGCGGGTTCGCCGTCTTCGTACCGAACGTCCGCGGTTCCACCGGCTACGGTCAGGAGTACATGTCCCGCGTCGACCGGGATTGGGGTGGACAGGACCGGCTGGACCACGTCGCCGGCGTCGAACATCTGCGCCAGGATCCCCGACTGGACGCCGGTCGGATCGGCGTCATGGGTCGTTCCTACGGCGGCTTCATGACGTTGACGCTGGCCGGCCGCCATCCGGAGCTGTGGTCGGCGGCGATCGACATGTTCGGACCGTACGACCTGCCGGTTTGGGTGACCCGGCTTCCTGAGGCCTGGCAGACGTACTTCCACCTGGCACTTGGTCACCCCGAGCGGGACCGCGACGAACTGATCGCTCGCTCGCCGCGCACCTACCTGGGCGACCTGGCCTGCCCGATGATGGTCATCCAGGGCGCCAACGATCCGCGCGTCACGAAGGCCGACTCCGACGATCTGGTTGAGGAGTTGCGCGGCAAGGGAAAGCAGATCGACTACCTGGTCTTCGAGGACGAGGGCCACGACGTCACGAAGGCCGCGAACAAGGTCCGGTGTTACGAGTCGATCGCCGATTTCATGGCGGCCCACCTGCATCCGGGCGAACCAAAGCAGTAAGTCACACGGTCCGGCGCGGCGTCACTCGCCGCGCCGGATCGACATTACGGGTACGACAGGTCGCCAGCTGGCGGCATCGCTGTCACGTCGGGTGTCCACTGTGCCGGCCGTGCGCCGATGGCCACTCAACATGCGTGTCGGAGCCACACCGTATCCTCGATGCAACGAACAACGCCCGTCCCCCGCGTTGAGGAGTAGCCGCATGACGGTCAGCACCGCACCAGCCACCTCATCCGACAAGCTGGATCGCGGCGTCCTGAAGGTCGCCGGGGTGGTCGTGCTCGGGGCCATCATGGCGATTCTCGACATCACGGTCGTCAGCGTCGCGCTGCCGACGTTCCAACGGGTCTTCCACGCCTCGTACGCCACTGTGGCGTGGACGATGACGGCGTACACATTGGCCTTGGCGACTGTCATCCCGGTGACTGGATGGGCGGCCGACCGCTTCGGCACCAAACGGCTCTACCTCGCCTCGATCGCCTTGTTCGCGGGCGGTTCGGCGCTGTGCAGCGTCGCCTGGGACATCGGTCCGCTGATCGGATTCCGGGTGCTGCAGGGCCTCGGCGGCGGCATGTTGATGCCGTTGGGTATGACCATCATGACCCGCGCCGCTGGTCCCGATCGCGTCGGCCGGGTGATGGCCGTCCTGGGCGTGCCGATGCTGCTCGGCCCGATCGGCGGTCCGATTCTCGGCGGCTGGTTGATTCAGGCCGCCAGCTGGCATTGGATCTTCCTGATCAACGTACCCATCGGCGTGGTTGCGTTCATCGCTGCGCTGCGGATCCTGCCGACGGATCAGCCGCGACCGTCGGAGGCGTTCGACTTCCTTGGCATGCTGCTGCTGTCTCCCGGCCTGGCGTTGTTCCTCTACGGCGTGTCCTCGATCCCCGGCGCCGGCACCGTCGCCGCGGCCAAGGTGCTGATCCCAGCGATCATCGGCCTCGTGCTCGTGCTCAGCTTCATCGCACATGCGCTGCGCAAGGATCATCCGCTGATTGACCTCGGGTTGTTCGGGAACCGCAACCTGACCATTGCGGTCATCACGATGACGCTGTTCTCGGTCGCGTTCATGGGCAGCATGTTGTTGTTCCCGAGCTACTTCCTGCAGGTGCGCGGCGAGACGACGCTCAACGCCGGCCTGCTCCTGGCACCGCAAGGCTTCGGCGCCATGCTGACTATGCCGATCGCCGGGCGGCTCACGGACAAAATCGGGCCGGGCAAACTCGTTCTCGGCGGCATCGTGCTGATCGCCGCTGGCATGGGAGTGTTCACGCAGGTCACGGCCGGCTCTTCGTTTGTGCTGCTGCTCGCGGCGCTGTTCGTGATGGGCATGGGTATGGGCATGACCATGATGCCGATCATGTCGGCCGCCCTAGCCAGCCTGCGCGATCACCAGATCGCGCGCGGCTCGACGATGATGAACATCATCCAGCAGACCGCCGGCTCGATCGGCACGGCCACGATGTCGGTGATCCTGACCAACCAGGTCCTGGGCAGCAAGGCCGCGACGGCGTACAGCGCGGTGACCCAGGGCCTCGTTCCGGCCAACCAGGTGCCGCCCGGCGTGCTCGCACAAGGGCAGTCTGCCCTCGCCAACGCGTTCGGACACACCTACACGGTAGGCCTCATCCTCATCGTGCTGTGCCTCGTTCCAGCGCTGTTGCTTCCGCGAAAGAGGATCGAAGGTGCGACGGAGCAAATCGCGCCGGAGCTGGCCTCGGTCGGGCAATGAGGTAGCGGGCGCGCGGCCGCCGCTCGCCGAACGGCACCGCCGCGCGTGCGGTGTGTCTGCGACCGCCGCTCGCCGAGCGATACCCGTCATCAGCAATGCCGTTTCCCGGACCGTTCACATGGGAATCATCGCCCATGGACTATCCCCCGGCGGTATCTCGCCCGCGCATGTCGTACGCGCCGCTCGGTCGCGGCCATCGGATAGCGCCGATCCTCGGTGTCTGTGCGGCCGCGATTGTGTTCGCGGTGTTGCTGCTCCTCGTGCGCTTGCAATGGGCGCCGCTGGAGTCAATCGACCATGGTGCCGCCGAGCACCTCAACAGTGCCGTCGCGGCCCACCCCGCGATCGTTGCCGTGGTCAAGGCGATCACCTGGCTCGGCAGCGACGGGGTGCTCTGGATCGTCATCGGGTCTTGCACGGTGTTGCTCGCTATCCGGCGGCGATTTTGGCTCGCCGGTTATCTGCTGGTCACCGGGGCCGGCGCCCTCGCGCTCGATCCGGTCCTGAAGTCCCTGGTCGGACGCCTACGCCCAGTGGTCGCCCACCCGATCGCGCACGGCGGCGGCGACAGTTTCCCCAGCGGGCACTCGCTCGGCTCGATCGTCTGCTACGGCGCCGTCTTGTTGGTCTTCATGCCCGGCGTACGACGACGGTGGCGTACGACGGTCACGTCTCTGATCGTCACGTTGGTCGTCCTGATCGGTATCAGCCGGCTGCTTCTCGGCGTGCACTACATCAGCGATGTCCTCGGCGGCTGGGCGCTCGGTGTGACCTGGCTCGGTCTCACGACGGCCGCGTTCGAACTCAGCCGTCGGGCGGCCGGGCGACCGGTTACCCAGCCGATCAGCGAGGGGCTGGAGCCGGAGGCGCGTACGGACGTCAAGCCGAGCGAGCCCGCGCCAACCGAGCCCGCAGACACGGCCGGCCGCCATCCGTTCGTCATTGCGGCTGGGGTCGCGGTGGCCTGGGTCCTCATCGTCGGAGCTGTCGTCGGCCTGGGAGAACTCGTGGTCCGGGGCGGTCACCGCAATCTGCTGGGCGACGAGACCATCCCGCACTGGTTCGCCGCACACAGGACGCCGGCACTGACCAGGTGGAGTCAGGTCTTCTCGGTCCTCGGCGCCACGGAGGCGATCCTCATCGTCGCCGTCGCCACCTGCGTCATCGCGCTTGCGGTGACCCGGCGATGGCGACCCGTCGCGTACGTCGCGACCCTGATGATCGGGGAGGTGACGGCGTTTCTCGTCGCCGCGGCCGTGGTAAAGCGGCCGCGACCGGACGTACGGCAGCTTGATTCGCACCTGCCGACCTCGGCCTTCCCGTCCGGGCATGAGGCCGCGACGTGCTGCGTGTACGTCGCGATCGCTCTACTCGTGCTCGGCTACGCCCACGGCTGGTGGCGATGGCTGTCGCTCATCCCGGCGATCGCGATGCCAGTGCTGGTCGCCGTGTCCCGGATGTATCGGGGCGAGCACCACCCCACCGACATCCTCGGCAGTCTCGTGTTCGCCGGACTCTGGCTCACCGCCACGTACGTGTTGATCCGGCCAACCCACATCCCGGAGCACACGGAGCCGAGCGACGGCACAACGTCCGGCGCGGACCGTCCGGATCGGTCGGCCAACGCGGATCGGTCGGCCCACGCGGATCGATCGGATCGGGAAACACTCCATCACTCGATCGGTTGACGGGCGATCACCGGTGGCTGGCGGCCACCGAACAACCACCCACCGGCAGTAGCCAACACCGGCAGGCCGACCAGAATCAGGATCAGGTCCAAGGTGGGCGGATGGCCCATGCGTTCGCTGAGTTGGCTCCGGAAGAACGCGCCGGTCGCCAGGTAGGCAACGGCCGTACCAAGGACGCCACCGAGCAGGCCGAGGGCCCCGGCAGTGGCCGCGGTAATGGCGCGACGGGTGCGTCCGCTCGCACCCGTCGCGGTGAGGGTGCGCAGCTCGCTGGCGGTCTCGCTGCGGATGAGGCCGATGGTCATGGCCAGCATCCCCAACACCAGCACGATGCCCGCCGAGGTGGCGTCGTTGCGGACGGTCGCGAGCGACGGCGCTTGGCTTCTCGTTTCGATGGTCATACCGGCGGCGACCGCGAGCTGTCGTGCGGTATTGATCTGGATCGAAGTGAGCGCTTGCGGCGCCTGGATCAACCACGCGGCGTTCGGTGTGACGTGAATCTTGAGGGCCGCTACCGCGCGTTCGGTGGCCAGTAGATTAGGCGCTGAGGCATCGGTCGGCAGCTTGGCGAACGCCTGGATCCGCGGATCGTTGAGCGCCTGCGAGTCCGGTCCGGAGCCACCGACCAGCTGGAGTCCGCCCATGCCCTGCAGTCCGGAGCGTGATGTGACCAACAGCGTGGCCGGGTCGACCGATGCGGGGTCGATGCCGTAATGCGTCAGGACGGCCGGCGTCGCCACGTAGATGATGCCGGGACCGCCCATAGTGCCGGTCGCGGTATGCCGGCCGAGGAACGCGTCGGTCGAATCCAACGCCAGAACGTCGTGGCTATTTAGCGACGCGGCGATCGCCGCGGCCTGGGCTTGCTGCTCGGCCGGTGTTTGCGTGGGCGACTGGACCGGATTTCCTTTAGGTCCAGCCGTATCGTTCCCGGCCGCCGCGACGAGCACCTGGTTGGCCGGGAGGTTCGGTCCGAAGTAGTCGACCGGGTCGGCGTACCGGCCGGTGGTGATCAGCGTGATCAGCATCGCGATCAGGATGGCGAAACTGGTCGCGGCGAGCGCGGCCCCCGAGCGCGATCGGTAGCGCGCCAGGTCGCGAAGTGCAATGCGGATCGCTACCGGAGCGCGGCCGGCGACGACGCCGAGCAAACTGATGGCCAGCGGCGCAAGCAACAGCAGACCGACCGCGGTGGCGATGAGCCCGAGGAGTTGGAACCCCGTGTCCTTGCCGCTGTTACCGCCCCACCCGCCGGAAAACGCGAGCATCAGCGTGGCAACGGTCAACACGACGGCGCCGGGGACCGCCGAACGGTGCACCGCCTTCGCCGTCGGGGGGCGACCGGAAAGGGCCGCCACGACCGGGACACGGGCGACGATGCGGGCCGGCCGACGGGACGCGATGGTTGCCGTGAGCACGGCCAGCACGATCGCGCTACCGACCAGCCACCAAGGCAGGTTCGTCCAGGTCACGCGGTGGTCGGCCCGCGAGGCGAGGTACGGCGCGTACGCGATCCAGCTCCCAAGACCGATGACGGCGCCGATGAGCGCGCCGAGCACACCGACGAGTGCGCCGTTGGTGACCATGACCAGGCGTACGTTCCGGTCGGTCGCACCGAGCGCGGAGAGCATGCCGAGGGCGCGCAACCGGCGCTGGGCCAGCACCGTGAAGCCGGCCACGGCGACCAGCCCGACAAAGATCAGGCCGATGATCGCGATTGCGAACACGATGACGGCCGGATCGATCCCAGACGAGCTCACCGGCGTGACGGGGGCTGTGCCGGCCGGGAACCGGAAGCCGGCGAGGCTCGCGGCGGTGGCGTCGAACAGTACGGTCACGCGGTTAGGCGTGCTAACCTGCCCCGGCGCGACCAGCGCGAAGTTGTCGAGCAGGTTTTGTGGGTTCTCGACGAGTCCGACGATCCGCAGCTCCCGACCGGCGTTCGACCAGAGGCCACCAACGTGTACGCCGAAGGTCGACGCCAGCTGCGCGGTCATGGCAACCTCGCTCGCGCCGCTCGGATAGCGGCCGGAGGCGAGGGCCAGCATCGGTCCGCCGTACGCGCCGTGGGTGTCCTGCGCGCGTAACTGCGCGCCCTGCGCCAGACCGGTGGCGAGATTGGCATTCTCGATGACATCGGCGGCGCCGAAATGGTTCTGGATGGCGGCGATGTCGGCCGCGAGGTGCGTATCGCTACCGGGAATCGTTACGAGGTGGTTGGCGGTGCCGAAGCCAACGTTGGCTGGCGGCGGCGTGTTGCTGGCAATGGCGGCGCCCAGGATCGTCGCGGCGACCGCGACGATGATCAGGGCCAGCACCAGCAGTTGCTGGCGCCACTCCCGCCGGAACAGACGCCACGCCCACCGCACAACGGCTCGGCGCGCCGGTGCGCCGCCGTCGCGGGTTGCGGCCGGGCGATCGAGGACGGCCGCGGTCATGACCGCGGGCTCGGCTGCGGCGCGACTTCCAGCAGTGATTCCGGGCTCGGCGGTGGCGACGTTTGATCGATGACGCACCCGTCTCGAAGGAACACCACGCGGTCGGCCCACGACGCGAGCTGCGCGTCGTGCGTGACGACGACGGCGGCCACGCCACGGCGGCAGGCGGCCAACACCATCCGCATGACGGCTTCGGCATTGGTCGAGTCGAGTGCGCCGGACGGCTCATCGGCGAGCAGCAGCCGCCGGTCGCCAACGACGGCGCGAGCGATCGACACCCGTTGCCGTTCACCACCGGACAGTTGGTCCGGATAATGCGCGGCCCGATCGGCGAGACCCAGGTCGTCGAGTGTCTGCAGCGCGGTCGCCTGCGCTTTGCGGGCGGCAACACCGTCGAGTTCCAACGGCAGGGCCACGTTCTCCACCGCGGTCAGACCGGCGAGCAGGTTGTAGTCCTGGAAGACGTACCCGATCGAGCGGCGCCGCAACTTTGCTTTGGCACTGCGTGACAAGTTCGCCAACTGCGCGCCCGCGACGACCACATCCCCGCTGGTCGGGTCGTCCAGGCTGCCGGCGATGGTCAGCAGCGTGCTCTTGCCCGAGCCGCTGGCACCCATGACGGCCACCATCACGCCGGCGTCGACGGCGAGACTGATCTCCCGCAGGGCGTGCACCTCGGTCGCCCCTTGGCCGTACACCTTGCTGACCGAATGCAGTTCGAGCACGCTCATCGCTGCACCCCCACCCGTCGCCGCAACTTCGGCATAGGAAATTCCGGCGCCGGTACGGGTTCAATCGCGGCGCGCTTGAGCCGACCGTCCGCCGCGTCCAGCCACCGGATGACGGAGTCCAGCCGGAACAGCTCCGCGTCGACGACCAGTGCAAAGCTCAGGTCGAACTGCGCATCGTTCTCCTTGAGCCGGGTCCATTGCTGCATCAGCTCCACCAAGTAGCGGCGATGCACTTGAATCACGTCACGCACGTCGATGCCGGGAACCCGCAACGCTACGAGGACCTTCACCACCAGCTCGTCGCGCGGCGGTGAACTGAGATCGGGTGGCGTACGCAACCACCGGCTCAGTTCGGTTTCGCCCTCCGCGGTGATCTGGAAGTTCTTCTGGGCGCCCTCATCGGTGCCATCGTCGGACGCGACAAATCCATCACGCTCTAGTCGCTGCAACGTCGTGTACACCTGCCCGACGTTCAACGGCCAGACCTCCCCGGTCCTGGCCTCGAACTCTTGCCGCAGCTGCAGACCGTACTTCGGACCCTCGCTCAACAGCGCCAGCAGCGCATGACGGACGCTCATCAGCCACCTCGTTCAGTAGGATACTGAGTATCATACTAAGTGAGTTGCTGTCGGTCCACCTTGTACGCCCGGCGTATTCGGATGGAACTCGCGATACTGGTCAGTCGTCGACCGAGTCGCGGGCGCCACGAGTTGTGAGCAAGCAGAGGCCGAGTACGAAGACCGCCGCTGCGCACGACGCGGCACCGCCGTCGTGTGGCGGCCGGTCCGGCCACAGCCACGGCGTCGTCCATCGTTCGTTGATCGCGTACGTGCTCATCGCCCAGAAGGACAGTGGGCCGAGCCACGACAGTGTGCCGCCCGTGGCCACCGCGACGACGAGAGCAACGCCGACGAGACCGACGACGTCGCGAGCCAGGCCGAGGACGCCGTACTGGAGGTCGGCCGTGGCCGAGCCGGCCGCCAGCAAGCCGACGGCAATCAGCGTCAACGTGATCGTCGTGATGAGACGAAGCGCCACGAGTCGATGACCGGTGGCCCGCTCGGACTCGCCGAACGGGCTGCGGGTCGAGATCCCCACGATCGACGCCGCGCCGGCCGCAATGAGCAGCGGAAAGATGCGCGCGCCGGGTCCGCTGCCGGCCGGATTCCAATGCAACACCACCCGCAGTGCAACCCCGCAGGCCGCGACCGCCAATACGGCGACCGGAGCGCCCCGACTGATGAGGTGGAGCCGGAACATGCGGCGCGGTCCGGCCGCCGCTCGCGCCCGTACGGTCGCGTCGGTGGTGGTCACGGAATCTCCGCCAGGGTGATCTGCCCGGCGCGCAGCGCCTCGACATGAGTCATCAGCCAGTCGTGTCGAGTGGCCGCCGGCAGCGCGGCGAACCGTTGCGCCGCTACGGCGGCCGGCGATCCGGGCGCGGGCACGAGCGAATCGGATTCGCGATCTCGCACATCCAAGCGCATCACCTGGGCCAGCGCTCCCGCGATGGCCTGCTGAGCCGGTCCGATGCCGACCCGACCAGGTGCGACCACGGCCTGTATGACCCTGACCGCCACGTTCGTACGCAGATCCGGCGGCGCCGTATCGAACGTGACACCCAGAGAGATCAGAACCTCGGGGCCGATGACGATGGCGTGCGCCGTGCTTCCCGCGGCGGTCGTCGAACCGATCACGACGCGCTCCGGCGCGCCGGGCAGTCCGGCGACCTCGTCGAGCAGCGGATCAATCTGCGCCGAGAGAACCGGCAACATCGCCTGATACGCCGGGTGTACGCAGATCGGGACCGCGCTGTGATCGCACACCGGCGCGGCGCCCAGCGGCCGGTCGTCCGCCGCGGCGTGCAGGGCCGGGATGATGATGCCCTGAGTCGTCTCGCGGGCGGTATCGGCCAGGGCGACGCCGGTGCCGGCGGTAAGCACGGCTAACGTCGTCGCAACCGCGCCGACGGCTCGCAATCGTCGTCCACCGGCACCACGCGGCAGGGCCAGCGCGCCGAGAGCGACTCCGGCGACGCCCACGAGGAACAGCAGTTGCGCGATCGACAGTCCGGCGTGGAACGGAACGATGGTGCCCGTACCCGGCACGGTCGCGCCCTCGGCGAAGCTGACGCGGCCCCACGGATGTCGATGCTGTAGCGCCACGACCCCGATCTGTGGCGCGAACAGCGCGACGATCGCTACCAGCGGCGCCGTGAAGCGGCTCGGGAGCGCGCTGCCGACGGCGAATCCTACGGCGCTGAACGCGACGATCGCGGCGGCGCCGACCGCGGGCAGCCACCAGATGGGTCCGCCCCATTTCGTCTGGGTCGCGGTTACGCCGTACACCACCGCCACGCACGCGCTGTAGAACACGAGCGCCCACCCGGTGACGGCCGCCCACGCCGTAAGCTGCCGACTCCACTGGGATCGGACCGAGGTCAGGACGAGATCGGTCACGTGTCGTCGACGATCTCGGGTGGCCACCCAGGCCGCCACGGCGGCCACGATCGCACCGGTCAGTTCGACCTGGATCTGCAGGTCCATGCTCCGTACGGCCCACAACGGCGGGTGGCCGAGATCGTTGCGGATTTCCGTCGCGCCGAGCAAGACGGCCAGCAGCGGCAGCACTACGAGCATCGTGCTGCGACGCAGCTCGATACGAAGGAGCCGAGCGGCGGCGGGCATACGCAAGCGCCAGCGGCCGGGGTCGGGTCGCGCGGACGCGATGGCACGCGACGCCGTCATGAGCGGGCCTCGGCCAGGACGGCACTGTAGCCGCGTTCCAGTGGGGCGTCGCCGACACCGTGTCCGGCGCCGCGGTCGGCCAACTCGGTCGGCGTACCGTGGAAAACGATCTTTCCCTCGTCCATCAACGCGACCTCCGTGCACGCCGCGCCGACGTCCTCGACCAGGTGAGTGCTGACGATGACGGTTGCTCGCTGGCCGAGTTCGCGCATGAGCGCGCGGAACTGGATGCGCTGTTCCGGGTCGAGGCCGGCAGTGGGCTCGTCGAGCAGCAACAACTGCG
>DASQPR010000436.1:0-2132 GCA_035643815.1 Micromonosporaceae bacterium
GGCGCCGGTGGCGGAGCGGCCGCGGCCACGCTGAATTGTGCGCCGGTCGTCGCAAGCTCGGTCGACTGGCCGAACCCGTGGCCGCCGGCCCGTCCGCTGATCGTGACACCCATCTGGACCTGGGTCGACGCGGCCTTCGAACCGAACGACAGCTGGTACTGAAGGTTGGTCGACGCGTTCGGCTGGATCGGTTGACCGAACCGAAGTCGACCATCCGTGGCGGTCACCGTGCCGTCGCGCTGGCCGACGTTGATGCCCTGCCACGAGCCATTCTGCGCTCGCCGCTTCATCGTGATCTGGCCCGAGCTGAGCGCGCTGCCCCGGAACACGAACACGACGGTCAGCGAACTGATCGGTTGCTGGCTCGAGTTCGTGAATGACACAGTGAACTGGCTTGGGCCAGCACCGGCGACGAGCTTGCCGGGCAAACCGCCGACCGACGCCTGGCAACAATCGACGGCGGCCAGCAGGGGCGCCGCGAGTCCGGACGCCGCCAGTTGGGGAGCCGCCGACGATGGCGCGGCGATTGCCGCGGGTGCGGCCACGGCGATGGCCGGGATCACGGCACCTAGACCGATCGCGGTCGCGGACACGGCGCGAGCAATGGCTCGACGTGACATGTTCGTTCCTCACTGGAGAGTGTCGGTGCACTCTGTTGCTTGCGTCGCTCGGTATAACGACGTCCGACTCGAATCGCATCGACGCTACGTCCCGGCGCAGGGCCGGGCAAGCTGGGTATGGGTCGTGGCGTGCCGGCGTTTGCCCGATCGATGGCCGGCCAAACGGGCCGAATAACGCATCTCGGACTCGCCTGCGACGATGCTCACGCGTCGCATCGGCATCGTCCGTCACGGGCGTCTCGGCGCCCGTACAGTGACCGGCATGCGTCGCGCTCTGGTCGCCGTTGTCGTCGTGGCGTGCCTTTCCAGCGCCGCCGGATGCAGCAGTGCGGTGGCGCCACGCACGTGGGTCACCTCGGTATGCCAGTCACTGCAGCCCTGGCGTACGGCGATCTCGAATCTCAACGCGACCGCTCAGACTCAGATGGCCAACGCGAAGACGCCGGCGGACACCCGTACCCACGTATTGGCCCTGCTCAATGGTGCCCGGGCCGCCAGCGAGAAGGCACGCGCGGACGTCGCGGCGGCCGGCGCGCCCGACGTCGACGGCGGCGCCGACATCGAAAAGCGGTTCGTTGCCTCGCTGGCCGCCGTGCGGGATGCGTACGGCCGGGCGGCCACCACCGTGCGAGCATTGCCGGCCGACAACGCCTCGACGTTCTATGACGGGATCCGAGCGGCATTGGCGCAGCTCACGACCGACTACAACCGCGCCGGCGCCGATCCGGCCAAGCTCGCGTCGAACGAGTTGCAGGCCGACTTCGGCCAGGTGTCCGCATGCCGCTGACCCGCCAACTGTCGTTATTCGGGATCGAGGCGACCGTGCCGGCCCCGGATGACCTGGCCGGGCTGCTGGCCGGGCCGGGCCAGGTGGTGCGAATGGGTGGCACAGCCCGGGTGAGCGTCGTGGTCGAGCAGCGATGGCGGGCCGCCGCACTCGTGGCCGAGCTCCGCGACCGCGGATTTGCCGCAAGTTGTGTCGCCACTGTGGACGAGCATCTGGGCGTACGGACGCCCTACAGCTCCACGCTCGCGCCACTTGCCGCAGCGTGGTTGCGTGGCGCGCTGAAAATGCCACCGGCCGGCTTCGCGTTCAACGGTCGCCGGCTCCGCTTGTGGATGATGGCGGCCGGCTACCGCGACGGGTTCGATATGACGTTCCGCCTGGGACGATGCGAGGATTCGGTCGAGATCACCATGCGGCGGGCGCTCGGCGCGGTGGGCCTGCCAGCCGAAATTCTGGCCGGCAATGCGCGTTCCGGTCCGGCCCTGCGGATCAGCGGCCGCCGCCGGCTGGCGCGACTGGCCGAGATCATCGGTGACCCGCCGACCAGCGCACCGGAGGGCGCCTGGCCCTGATTGCGTCGGACCTGCAGTTACGCGTGGGATCACCGGAGCGGGAAGTAATTCGTGGCGCACGGCGTTGGTGCTGGTCGATGCGTGCGCCAGGAGTCGTCCGTACCGTGTAGTAAAGAGGTCGGAGCGCGCGACGCGGGCGGACATCGATTTCAG
>DASQPR010000437.1:0-7226 GCA_035643815.1 Micromonosporaceae bacterium
AAGCGGCCCATTTGCCGTCCACGCGGAGGGAACGACGACACTCGAAGCAAGCTCGTTCCTGCAATCGATAGCGCCCGGACGCTTGGATTCGTCAGCGGGGCGAGGCTACGCGCGGTCGAGAAGATCTGCGCAACAACACAACGACCGTCGCTGCGACGCACGCGACGATGATGCCGACCGCGATGATCAGCCACGGCACGCGATGTACGGGTGTGGCATTGCCCGCACCCGCACGGGTAACGGTTGTCGGCTGCGGGTGGCTCGGAGCGGCGGTCTCCGCACCGATGCCCACTCCCGGCACGCCAAGTGATGTCAGCAGCGGGCGGAACGTCGCCGGAGCCCGATGCCAGCCCCCGGTCGTGCTCGTGCCAAGCACCGTCTGGCCGGCCGGAGTGAACGTCACCGGACCGCCGGCCGCCAATGGATAGACATCCTGCTTCACCGTGTCCGGCTTCGGGCTGGCGCCCGGCACCCGGAAGACGATTTTGTATTTCGGCCCGAGTGGTCCGGTCGGCGCCTCACTCGACAGGGACATCGCACCGTTCGAGCTCGGCCCAAACATCGCGAGAAAAAGGCCGCTGTTGTCACCTAGTTGCCCCAGACTCTCGGCGCTGCCGGGCTCGCCGTTGCCACCCACCACGATCGGAGTCGAGATACCGGGCCCCGTGATGGTTGCCTGGTCAGCGCCCTTCGCCAAGGCTGGGCTTGCCGCCATCAATACGGCCAGCCCGGCTGTCGCTGCCACTACCAACGTGCGCCGCATCATCGTTTCGCCCTCTCGAATGTCGTTGCAATGAATACACCGCCGCGACCGAGGAGGTTCCGTCATTTCATCCCCCGCGCCACCGCGAGCGCCGCGGTCAGCGGCCGCACGCCATCGAGCCGGTACGAGATGTTGCCGACCGTCCAGATCAACGTGCCGTCGGTCCGCCGTGCTGATTCCGGATCTTCGCTGCCATCGGGCCAGACGTAGACAAGCGTGGTCGGCTGGTCGAACCACACGCCGTCGTGTCCGTTGACATCGACCCGCTGAGCCACGCCGACGGCCACGTACTTTTCCCACATCGGACCGAGATTCGCGGCAAACTCGTCGATCTGTACGGGACCGGACGGCAGCGCATAACGCAGTGACACCACCCGACCGTCGGAGACGGTAATCGCGGCCGGCGATCCGAGCGCGGGTGGCACCCGTACGGCAAACCCAACCTCTCGCTCCGCGGCCGCAAGGTCGGCCGGGTGTGTGCCGGGAAGCGCTGGGCTGGACGCTGGCGCCGGGCCGGGTGCGTTGCGGACCTCGGTGCCGCCGAAGCTGAAAACATGGACGATCGTCGCGCGCACCGGCGCGGAGATCGCAGCCGACACCCCGACCGCGGCGAGCAACGCCGCGAGTGCGGCCACCCAGCGTCGCCATTTACGAGTACGCGGCCTGGGCACCCGGATAGCGGCCAGTACGAGATCGGCCAGATCGTCGCGGGCTTCGACGGTGATGCCGCGTCCAAGCTCTCGCAATTCGTCACGCAGGTCAGTCATCACCGGCTCCTACCTCGACGCGCTGGTCGGCCAGGATGCGCCGGAGTCGGTCGAGCCCGCGTGCCGCGCGCGACTTCACGGTGCCCCTGGGCAGATTCAGCGCAGTCGCGGTCTCGGCCTCCGACAGGTCGAGCAGGTAGCGGAGTGCCAGAACCTCGCGATCCTGAGCGCGCAGCGCTCCCAGAGCTGCGATCAGCTCTTTACGGCGTTCGCCAGTGAGCGCGTTGATCGTCGGCTCGTCGTCGAGGATGTCGTTGTGCCAACTGGCGACGCGGTCAGCCAGATTTCGAGCCCGCGATCGCGCGCGCGTCGTGTTGTGCGTCTGGTTGACGACGATGCGCAGCAACCAGGGGCGGAAGGCCTCGCGCGTGCGAAAGCGGGACAATGCCGTGAAGGCGGACACGAACGCCTCCTGGACGACGTCATCGGCGTCGCTTCCGGCGCCACACAGGATCGCGGTGCGTTGTGCCAGCGCGCTGTAGCGCGCGACCAGGACCCGGAACAGATCCCGCTCGCCTGCCGTCACTCGGGCGATCACCTCGGCGTCGTCCGTGTCGTCTCCCCTCTCGCGCTCGTGTGTCTCTTCTACACCGTCCAGGACGAGATGGTTCCCGCTCGTTCGTTCCGCCGTCGTCGTGGGGTCACATGGCACTGCGCAGCGACAACCACGTCACGGCCGAACTGCCGCCCGAAACGAGTGCGTGCAAGCGTCGGCCCTGATTCGACCGCGGAGGGACGGATGCCTGCAGCGCTATCCGACCGGTACGCGTGCGCGGGCAAGGGTCGGGTTGCGCATCTTCCTCAAGGCGACGCCCACGCCATACGTGACGAACACGCCCGTCGGCTCGATCTCGATGATGCAGCTCCGGGACCGGCGTTCCGGCGGCACCAGCGATGTCAGACGTTCGGGCAGCGGTCGATCCGCGGGTGAATCGGCGCGGTGCACTCTCGCCGACGCGCGGAAGCTGATGGTCGCCGGTGGTATCGGAAAGATCAGTGACATCAGTCCGCCGCGACGCACCGGTGCCGTGACCGCGACCTGCCCACTCGTCGCGATGTGCTTCGCCTTCCAGCTGTCTTCGGCGACGACCACGTACATCTGCCGACCAGCGACGGCGTAGACGACGCCGCTCGACCGTGGTGACCCGGCGGGAGTTACGTAGCTGACGACCGCAAACGAGGCACGGGTTAGTTCCTTCCAAACGCGATCTTGGGTCAGGCGAGACGACCGCCCACCCCGGCCGGAGCGTGCGGCGGTTGCCGCGTTGCTTACGCTGCCGGTGCTCGCTGCCGGTTTGATCGACATGGTGTGCCCCCTAATCCGGCCACAGTCCGGTTCGATGCGGATCTACCTGCGATCATCAGAGTTGGCGATCGGGTGACGTTGGGCCAGGGACCAAGGACACCTTGAGACCAGGAAAGACAGACCTGGCGGTACGTCCGGACGCGCTGTTGGGCGGGATGTCTGGTATCGACGGGTTTACACCGAGACGTCATGTCTGACGATTCGAACCGGCATAACCGCGCGGCCCGCTGGCCGTGGCGCTGGCGGCGGACCTGAATCCGTGCGCGTCCAGGACTTGTGGCCCTGGCCGGGCGTGCACTGACGGACGGAGGCTGGTCGGAAGATGCCGGCCGCGAGCATGGGGGGTTCGCCATGGACACCGATCAGGCGACCATCGAGCGAGCCCTGGTCGATGCGGCGACGATCGCCGGACGCGCACCGTCGATCCACAACACGCAACCCTGGCGCTGGCGCATTCATGGGGCGGTCGCCGACTTGTTTGCCGAATCCGAGCGGCACCTGCGGGTCAGCGATCTGGATCGTCGAATGCTGATCACAAGCTGCGGCGCTGCGCTCCACCATGCGGCTATCGCGCTGGCGGCCCGAGGCTACGCGTTCGACGTGGACCGCATGCCCGATCCGGGAGACAACGAACATCTCGCTCGGATCACGGTCACTGGCCAGGTCGCCGTGACGACGGCAGCAACGCGCTTCCTTGAAGCGGCCGAAGTCCGCCAGACCGATCGACGGCCGTTGCTCGGGACGTCCCTGCCTCCGGACGTCATCGATGCATTGCGCCGGGCCGCCAGCGCGTTTCAGATCGGATTCGACGTCCTCGACCGCGGCCAGACGATCGAACTCGCCGCTGCCACGGCGCGGGCACAGCGTGACGAAACCGGGGACGTCAGTGCGTACGTGGAGTTATCCGCGTGGTCGGGCATGCACCGGCCCGGCGGCGCCGGCGTTCCGGACGAGAACATTCCCGACCGGCCGACCGCGACTACCGTGCCGAGTCGAGATTTCGGGCATGTCGGAACGCTGGCCGTTTCGGATGCGCACGACAACGCCGCCACATACGTGATTCTTTACGGACTCGAAGACGTACCGGCCGCTTGGATCCGTGCGGGCGAGGCCCTGTCGTCGGTTTGGCTCGCAGCGATCGAACGGGGTGTCGCCGTCCTTCCGCTATCCGCGGCCATGGAGTCGGCGGCGACCCGTCATGAACTCCGGCGGATCCTTTGCGGCATTGGCTATCCATACCTCGCGATGCGGCTCGGCGTCTCCGATCCCGATGTCGCGCCGCCACCGCGAACGCCACGGTTGCCGGCGGCGGCGACGATCGAAGTGCTCGATTGATTCAGCCGGTACGTCAGCGGCGCGCGTCGACAAGGTACTGGGCGAAGGCCGCGATCGGCTCGACCTCTGCCGGCAGGAGTACGCCGTCCACGCTGGCGATGGGCACCGCGCCGCCGATGCTATTCGTCCAGAACGCTGTGTTCGCGGTCATCTCGGTGCGGTCGAAACCGCGTATCTGGACGGGTCGAGCCTCGTCGCGCGCGTAGTCGAGCAGGGCGCGCCGGGTCACGCCGGGGAGCAGATCGTCCCGAAGCGGCGGCGTGATCAACGTGCCGTCGGCCAGGAGCAGGAAGACGTTGCCGTACCCGGTCTCCAAGACGGTGCCGTCGGAAGCGATGAAGAGCGGCTCGACGCCGTCCTGGTCCAATTCACCGACGCCGCCGTCGCTGCGAACGCTATAGGCCCATCGGTGTCGCCAGAGGCCGCCGTGACGGGTGACACTGCGCAGTGGTGTCGCCGCTTCGACGGTCTGGGCGGTCGTCCGCGTGAGGTCGATTCCACCATGCGGATCGAGACGGATGTGCACGGCGGACCATCCTGTGCCGGCCTCTAGCGCGGTTGTGTTCACGAGCGCAGCGATATCGGTGGGTAGGCCGCGTCGGTAGAGTTCGCGGCTGGAGCGTTCGAGTCGACTCAGATGATCCGCCAGGCGTACGGGATGTCCGTCGCGGCAAGCGATCGTCTCGAGGAGGCCGGCGGCCAATTGAGTTGGCGACGCGCTCGCTGTGTCGGCGGCAGCGTCACCGGCCAGCCCCGCGCCAAGCGCCCTGAGTAGTGGCGATGCCTTGTGTAGGCATTCGCGCCACTCCAGCATCGGCACCGAATCGGCGGTGACGCCACCGCCGACGCCCAGTTCGATGCGGCCATGGGCGATCTCGAAACTCCGTATCGTGACCGCCCACTCGGCCCCCCAACACGGACTGACGAAGCCGACGGCGCCGGTGTACGCGCCACGTGGCTGCCCTTCCAGAGATGCGATGGCGGCCATCGCCCGCTGCTTCGGCGCGCCGGTCACCGAACCCGGCGGGAACGTCGCGTGCAGCAACTCGGCGTCGTCGACGTCCGTGCGCAACACACCGGCGACCGTCGACACCAGATGCCAGACGCCCGGATGCTGTTCCAGTTGCAGCAGTGTCGCTGCGGCGACACTACCGACTTCGCAGACT
Organism: Micromonosporaceae bacterium; assembly: GCA_035643815.1. Lineage (GTDB taxonomy): Bacteria > Actinomycetota > Actinomycetes > Mycobacteriales > Micromonosporaceae > DASQPR01. The sequence continues at coordinate 5,338 of DASQPR010000437.1, forward strand.
CGACCGAAGTCGTTGCGCATCAAATCGACGATCATCACGTTTTCTGCGGCGTCCTTGGTGGACGCGGCCAGCGCGGCTGCTGCGTCGGGATCGTTCGCCGGCCATGTTCCCTTGATCGGGGACGTCGTAATGCGCCGCCCGCGTCGACGGAGGAACAACTCGGGACTGAAGCCCGCCAGTGCGCGTCCGACACCGTCGACGAACGCACCGAACGCGGGTTGCAGCGTAGCGGCGGCGTCGGCGAACAATGCCGCCGGCTGGCCGTCGAACGATGCGCTGAGTCGCGTACACACATTGACCTGAAAGATCTCGCCCGCGCGGATGAGCTCGATCGCGTCCTCGACCGCCGTGAGATGCCGTGTCATGTCGGCGCCGGCGAACGTGCCGACCGCGCTGGAAAGGCGGGCGCCCTTTGATCGCAGCAGGCGGGTCAGTTCGCGCCGGCGCTCGTCGAGAGCGTCTTGGCGCTCGGGCGTCCAGAGCGCTTCGAAACGCCACCGGCCATCGCGGTCGCGCCGCAGCAAGTGATCGTAAAACGCCAGGTACGACGGCCCGTCATAGGCCAACCACCCGAACCAACCGCCGCCTACGAACTCATCGTCGACGACCGAACCGGCAGTCGGCGGAGTGCGGACGGCGTCAATGGCATCGGCATGTGCCTCGAACTCCCGTGTCACCACGGGCCGGCTGGCAACGATGCCGCCACCGCCCGCCCATTGCCCGTGCAGGCAGACCAGGCCGGCGTCGCTGTCGGCACCGGCGCTCCGGCGCACCATCTCCGCCACCGAAGGCCCCGGCCCGAGATCGACGGCCACCGGTCGAAACGGCTTGGGATCGGCGGAGGCGAACAGTGGATGCGTCACGCCGCGAACACTAGATGGGCCGCGTGCTCGGTGGCGGCGGATTCGGCCGCGTTGTCGGCGCCTAAGAATCCGGGGTTGCAATCGGTACTTGGGTACAGGCTTACCGTGGTTCGTATGGATGAGGCAATTGGCTCGAACGGGGCTCCCGATGCCTGCACGCTGCCAACCGAGGAGCGGCCGCTGCGACGAGCGGAGTTCGATGATCTGTTCACGACCGCGGTGACCGATATCCGGTGGGTCGGCCCGACCCACGCGCGCTTCGGTATGAGCGGTGACGACGGCTTGGCCGATCGCGTCGCCGACCTGGCACAGCGGGAACAATCCTGCTGTTCATTCTTCGCGTTCGACATCGAGCGCGACGGCGACCGGGTCGTGCTTGATGTTGCGGTGCCACCGGCGTATACGGGGGTCCTAACGGCACTGGTCGGCCGGGCCGAGACGGTCAGGCAACCGTAATGACAAGTGCCTTGCGGAGCGGTGAGCTGGCCGAGGCGGCCGGGGTCAATGTGCAGACCCTGCGTTACTACGAGCGTCGCGGCCTTCTCGCCAAACCGGCGCGGAGCCCCGGCGGACATCGGAAATACTCCGACGAGGATCTTACGAACTTGCGCGTGATCAAGACGGCCCAGCGGCTCGGCTTTTCGTTGAGCGAGGTCACGACGCTGATCGACCTGGGACGCCATCGGCACAGTCGATCAGACCGCGGGTTGCAGGCGCGGGCCGCGGCGAAACTGGCCGAGGTCGAGGCGAAGATCAATGACCTGGAAGTCATCGCATCGACACTGCGTACCGCGCTCGATGCCGGCTGCGACGACCTTGCTCAATGCGTTACCACCGACGGTTGCCCGTTGCCATTCACCGTCCTGCCGGCGGACGAAAGTCCGTGATCCCGCCGCCGTAGGTCGACATGTCGCGTCGGGGACGCCGGATCGGCACTGCCTGAGCACCGTAGCGCTCGCGCCGCCTCCACGCCATCAGCCGATGTCTTCGCTGGCGCCGTGCCCCGCCGATGTCCTCGCCCGTCCC
>DASQPR010000438.1:0-4710 GCA_035643815.1 Micromonosporaceae bacterium
ACCACCTACGGTGAGCGAACCGGCACCCCAGCCGGTGACCCTTTTACTCGGATCGTCCGGCACGTTCCTGCCGGTGAAAGGTGGCTCTGCCATGGCAACAGTTACGTTCGCGAAGGCGTCCCGGATCTATCCCGGCAGCACGACGCCCGCCGTCAACGAGCTTGATCTCGAAGTCAACGACGGCGAATTCCTCGTCCTCGTTGGCCCGTCGGGCTGCGGTAAGTCGACCAGCCTGCGGATGTTGGCCGGCCTCGAGCCGGTCGACACTGGCTCGATCTTCATCGCTGACCGGGATGTTACGGACCTGCAACCCAAGGCGCGCGACATCGCGATGGTGTTCCAGAACTACGCCCTCTACCCCCATATGACGGTCTACGACAACATGGCGTTCGCGCTGAAGTTGCGCAAGACGCCGAAGGCCGAGATCGACGAGGCGGTCAAGCGGGCGGCCGCGATGCTGCACCTCGAGGAGTTCCTGAACCGCAAGCCGAAGGCGCTCTCCGGCGGTCAGCGGCAGCGTGTCGCGATGGGCCGTGCCATCGTGCGCAAGCCTCAGGTCTTCCTCATGGACGAGCCGCTGTCCAACCTCGATGCGAAACTGCGCGTGCAGACACGCTCGCAGATTGCCACGCTGCAGGCTCAACTGGGCATCACCACCGTCTACATCACGCACGACCAGGTCGAGGCGATGACGATGGGTCACCGCGTTGCGGTCATGCTGGATGGCGTTCTTCAGCAGTGCGACACTCCGCGCGTGCTCTACGACGCTCCGACGAACGTGTTCGTGGCCGGCTTCATCGGGTCGCCGGCGATGAACATCAAGACCGTGCCGCTCGACGAGAACGGCGCGAACTTCAATGGGCTGTCGCTGCCGATGACCAGCGATCAGATGGCGGCGGCCAAGGCCGACGGCGACGGTACGGTGACGGTCGGCTTCCGGCCCGAGGACTGCGATCTCGTCACCGAGACGCAGGGAGGCATGCGCGTCACCGTCGAACTCGTCGAGGAACTCGGCTCCGATGCGTACGTCTACGGAAGCTCCGACGAGGGCAGCGACCGGATCGTCGTCCGTACCGACGGCCGCAACACGCCGCACATGGCTGAGCACGTGTTCATCTTGCCGCGCGTCGGCGCGCATCACCTGTTCCACTCGAAGTCCGGCGTCCGGCTGTAACGCCGAACGACCCACTCGCGCTGGCGCAAACGGGCTCCCGGATCACGATCCGGGAGCCCGCCCGTGCCCGCGTCGCCGCCGTCTCAGGTCGGCGCGCGCCGCACCGCGCCGCGCCGCACCGCGCCGCGCCGCGCCGCGCGGTCCCCTAGGGTGTGGGAATGCGTGTCTTGATCACTGGTGCGGGCGGCCGGATTGGGCAGATGTTGATCGAGCCGTTGTGGGCGGCCGGACACACATTGGTCTTGACCGATCTGCATCCCAACGAGTCGCTAGGCATCGACACGCTGGACGTCACCGATGCGGGCGCGACCGTCGCCGCGTGCGTCGGCGCGAGCGCGATCGTCCACCTGGGCGGGATCCCGTCCGAGGCGCCGTTCGCCGACATCAATGCGGTGAACGTCGTGGGGACGTACAACGTGCTCGAGGCCGCGGTCGAGACGGGCATCGACCGCGTAGTGCTGGCCTCCAGCAATCACTCGGTCGGGTTCTATGGCCGGTCGGGCGCGACTCCGGCGGCCGATGGCCGGCTGGAACTTGCCGACCCGGCTGCCCCCCGACCGGACACGTTCTACGGCTGGAGCAAGGCCGCGATGGAGTCGCTCGGCTCGCTCTATCACGACCGGTACGGCATGGATGTGATCGCGCTGCGCATCGGCACGTGCTTCACGACGCCGCCCGACGCGCGAGCGCTCACGACGTGGCTGTCGCCGGGTGACGTCGGCCGCATCGTGCACGCATGCCTGACCGCGCCGAAGCCCGGCTTCCGAGCGATCTTCGCGATCTCCGACAACACGCGCCGGTGGTGGTCGATCGATGGCGCGACGGCGCTCGGCTTCGTGTCCCAGGATGACGCCGAGAGGTTCGCGCCGGAGTTGATCGCGCGGGACGGCGAGCCGGATCGCTCCGATCCGGTACACGATCGGGTGGGTGGAACATTCTGTTTTGCGCCGCTCGGCGAGACTATGTCCCCGGCCGTACGGCGAGATCGGCAGTTGCCTGAATCGCCCGCGTGACAGCGTCCTGAGCTGCGAAACCGTCCGTCTGGATCGAACTCCGACCCGTCCGCCCAGACAGTCATGATGAGCCTATGAGTTACCTTTGAGGCTCGCCAGTTAACGTCATCTCGCGGTAACCGACCGTGCAGCCGCTCGTTGGTCAGACGTCAACGAGAAACCGAGCGACTGCCGGCCTGCCGCGTGCGCCGTGACGGGCGTCGGACGATGGACGATCCTGGGGGACCATGTGCCGAATGACCGACCCATCTTCGTTGTCGGTTCGCCCCGATCGGGCACCACAATGCTGCAACTCATGCTGCACGCCCATCCACGAATTGCGATCCCGCCGGAGACGCGCTTCCTGCTGGCCGCGTATAAGCGGCGCGCGGAGTGGGGCGACCTCCGCGAGGCGGCCAATCGCGAACGTCTAGCCGCCTGGATAACACGCGGCAAGGGGACGAATTTCGCGGACCTCGAACTCGATCGGGATGCGGTCGCGGCCGAAATTGTGGCCGGGCCGCCGACGCTGGGTTCGGCGATCGGCATCGTTTTCCGCGCCTACGCTCGCAAGTTCGACAAGCCGCGATGGGGCGACAAGCGACCGGCGTACCTGTTGAACATCGGCAAGCTGCTGCGCATGTTCCCGGACGCGCAGATCATCAACATCATTCGCGACGGCCGGGACTGCGTCGCTTCGCTCAAGGAGCAGCCGTGGCATCGCGGCGGCCTCAACGAGGCGATCTCGACGTGGTGCCGAGGCTCGGACGCGGGGCGGCGGGCGCTGCATACGTTGCCGCCGGACACCTATCACCAGCTCTACTACGAGTCGCTCGTGCGGGATCCGGTCCGACAAATGACCGCGATCTGTGAGTTCCTGGGCGAGGAGTACCACCCCGACATGGCCGGCCCGAGCACGATGGCCGGACTCGCCGTACCGAAGCGAAAGGTCTGGCACGAGCTCACGCACGGCGAGGTGACGACCCAGCGCGTCGGCTCGTTCGTCGAACGGCTCGGCCCGGAGGATCTCGCCCTCTGTCAGTCGGTGATGCGACGACGGCTGCTCGAGCACGGTTACCAATTGGTCGACGCTGGCCGGCCGACGTGGGCGCAGATGCGCAGCTACCTACCGCAGCGAGCACGTACGGTCGCCGCCCGCGCGAAACGTGCGGTGCGATCGCGACGCCGCCGCATCAGCCGCATCAGCAACCGGTCGCAACCGGTCGATGACATCACTGCCAGACTGACGTCGGCCGAGTGCGCCGGCCAGATACCCGCGTCGCTCGCCCATCGTTGACCGGCCGGCGTCGCCCCGGTCCGCTGGCGCTGTCCGCTGGCTCGACCGTACAGATGCGAGCATCCGCCCCGGGTGAATCCCGGCATTTGCCCCGCCGGGTCGTACGTCGGGCTATCCGAGCCGTACGATCACGCCCGTGCCGTCGACTTCTGAGCCCGGACCATCGGTACCGCCGCCTCGATCGGAACGGAAGTCCGGCACCGACGCGGTTCGCCGATTCAGCATCTGTGGCGACACGCCGCTCGCGTATCGGATCGCCGACGAGCTGATCAGCCGCTACCGGGTCAAGGTCACCGTGATGCTGACCGACGACGGCAGTGCCGACGCGCTGCTGATCGCGCGGCTGCCCGGTGTCGCCATCATGGCTGTCCCGCAACTGGACGCGGCCGCTTTCCGCCAGGCCAACCTGACGACCGCGGACGCCGTCGCGATCGTCACCTCGGACGACGTCGGCAACGTGTACGCCGGACTGCAAGCTCAGGAGACGTGCCCGGGCATCCGGCTAGTGCTGCGCGTGTTCAACTCGACGCTCGGCCAGCGGCTCGGGCCCCTCTTCGACAATGCACAGTTGCTGTCCGACGTGGAAATCGCGGTGCCGGCGTTCGTGGCCGCATGTCTCGGTACGACCGAGCCGACCGAGGTCACCATCGGTGGTCTGGTCGCGCGGGTCACGACTCGCGCCGAGTTGATCGACGGCGACGAGGTCTGGTGCGGTCTTGCGATCACCGACCGGCGCAGTATGCGACTCCTGCCCGACGACATCGACGCCGCCGACCTCGTCCTCTCGGCGCCCGGTCCAGCAGCGGAAACATCCGCGGTTCGCGAAGTCGTGACGTTGCGCCGCTACCGGCGCCGGCGGCGTCTCGTACCCAGCCCGATCGTCGCGACAGTGCGAGCCACGCTACGGAGCGTGGGTGCCCTGCAGCCCGGCATTCCGGCCCAGACGGGCGAAACAGCGGCCACGCTGGCGGGTGCTCCAACGTCTCGTGGGACGGGCGACGGCCGACCGCACGGCTTCGTCGCCGCAACCCGGCGCGCGGGCCGAGCACTCGCGACGATCATCCAGACGGTGCCGCGCCGCCTGCTTCCGGGCCGGGTGAGCCGCGGAGTCCGGGTCACGCTCAGCATCATGGCCGGTCTTCTGGTCGCCGGCATCGCGGCCTATGCGATCGTCGACCACTATCAGAAGCCGTTCCACACGGCGTGGTACAGCGTGTACTCCATGTTGCTCACCGCCGTCGGCGAGG
>DASQPR010000439.1:0-6222 GCA_035643815.1 Micromonosporaceae bacterium
GCCTACCTGCGGCGCACCGAGGCGGACTGCCGCGAACTCGCGCACGCGGGCCAGCGGGTACGGCTGTGCAAGGGTGCGTACAAGGAGCCGGAGTCGGTCGCGTATACGGCGAAGATTGACGTCGACAAATCGTACGTACGCTGCATGAACGTGCTCATGTCGGGCGAGGGCTATCCGATGCTGGCCACGCATGACCCCCGGCTGGTGGCGATCGGCGAAGACCGGGCCAAATGGTTCGACCGGTCGCCGGACGAGTTCGAATTCCAGATGCTCTACGGGATCCGACCCGACGAGCAGCGCCGGCTGGCCAGCGATGGCTACACGGTGCGGGTGTACGTCCCGTACGGCGAGCAGTGGTACGGCTACCTGATGCGCCGCCTCGCCGAGCGCCCGGCGAACCTGGCGTTCTTCATGCGGGCGATGTCGAGCTCGAAGTAGCGCCCGCTCCGCTCGGCTCAGCGCCCGCCTCGGCCCAACCCGGACCGGTCCGGCTCGACTCCGCTGATCCAAGATCACCGCAACGTCGCACCAGGGTTGCGCCGCTGGGCGAGCATCGGAGTCTCGTTCATCTTTTCCTAGATCAAGAATTCGGAACTTTCGCCCAAGTCACACGCGTCCCGGTACCGTTCTTAGATACACGGACGTTATCGACCCACCTGGTGCAGGATCGCTGCCGGGCGGTAGCGCACGAGGACGATGTTGGGGTGACCATGGCCGGATCGCCACGCGCCGACGGCAGGTTGTCGGAGGTCAAGTTTCTGACCGTTGCCGAGGTCGCCGAACTCATGCGGGTGTCGAAAATGACCGTCTACCGGCTGGTGCACTCGGGCGACCTCACCGCCGTACGGGTCGGCCGGTCGTTCCGCGTCCCTGAGCATGCGGTCCACACGTACTTACGTGAGGCGTTTCAAGAGACGGCGTGACCGGTCTTGCCGCGAGCGCAGGGCCGAACGGCCGGTGAGACCAACGCCGAGACCGGCAATGCAGAGACCAGCAACGCCGAGACCAACAAAGGCGAGACCAATAGCGGCGAGACCGACGCCGGGACCGACAACGGCGAGACCAACAGCGAAACCAAAGGCGGCGAAACCGAGAACCGCGAGGTCGACGCGGCCAAGACTGACTGCGGCGGAACGTCAGGCGGGGGGCCGGATTGGCTCGGCGCCGCGTTGAGGGCTACCCTGGGCACGGTCGTCGCCGCACGATGTCGCGTACGCACTGTCACAGTGCCGCACCGGACGGATCAGGCGAGGAAACTAACAAGCATTTTCGGCAAGCGGGCCGGCCTCGTCGGATCCGCCGCCGACCGGTGTGTTAAGGGGACGTCGTATGGGCTCGGTGGTCAATAAGCGCCGCAAGCGGATGGCCAAGAAGAAGCACCGCAAACTGCTGCGCAAGACCCGCGTCCAGCGTCGTCGTCTCGGCAAGTAGCGCGCGGCGCCGTCGACGGCGCGTGTAGGGCGGATGCGCTCGCGCATCTGCTGAGGTCCAGGGCCACACCGGGCCGTCGGTGCCGAAGCCGCCCGGCGACCCGGTGTGCTGTGAGCCGGCTGGCCGCCCGATCGGGCCGCCCGCACCGCGACTCGGACACGCGCGATAACCCGCGACCAGCGGAGGCGAGTTATGAAAGGTGACGTCGCGACGGGAAGCCTCGATGCGCGCGCCGCTGCCCCGGATGTCCCGCGCGTCGTTCTGGTCACCGGCATTGCCCGATATCTCGGTGCGACCGTGGCAGCCCGGCTGGCCGCGGACTCCCGGATCGAGCGGATCATCGGTGTCGACGGCAATGCGCCGTCGACCGAGGTCGCAGCTCTCCTGCCGGACCGCGTCGAGGTCGTACAGGCCGACATCCGTACCCCAGCGCCGGCCAAGATCCTGATCGGCGAGCGAGTTGCCGCGGTCGTGCACCTGGCGGTTGCGTCCTCGGCCGACCCTCACGCCGGCGGACGGGCCGCCATGAAAGAGCACAACGTCATCGGCGCGATGCAGTTACTTGCTGCCTGTCAGCAGGCGCCGAACCTGAAGAAGCTGGTCGTACGGTCGTCCACGGCGGCGTACGGCGCATCGTTTCGAGATCCGGCCGTGTTCACCGAATCGACCGAGCCTCGTGCCGTTCCCCGCGGTGGGTACGCCCGCGACGTGCTGGATATCGAGGGCTACGTCCGCGGCTTCCGCCGCCGCCGACCGGATGTTGCCGCCACCGTGCTGCGCTTCGCGCCGTTCATCGGGGAGACCGCCGACACGACGCTGACGCGCTACTTCTCCCAAGCGATCGTGCCGACCGTTTTCGGTCGCGATCCGCGACTGCAGTTCGTCCACGCCGACGACGCGCTCGAAATCCTCTACCGCGCCGTGACCGGCCACCATCCCGGCACGTTCAACGTCGCTGGCGCCGGCACGATCACGCTATCCCAGGCCGTACGCCGGGCTGGCCGCCTCGCCTTCCCGGTGCTCGAACCGGCGATGTCGGCGCTGGCCGGATTCGCCCGCGGCATTGCGCCGCGCGATTTCAGCCTCGACCAGCTCGACCTATTCGTACATGGGCGGGTCGTCGACACGTCGCACCTGGTGGACGAGTTCGGCTTCGAGCCGCGCAGCACGCCGGCCGCTTTCGCCGACTTTCTGCGCGCGCATGCGAGCGACGGGCCGTTGCCGTCGGACGCGATCCGGACGGCCGAATCCGTCTTGCTGTCGCAGATCCGGCAGGTGCGGGCGGGTGTCACGGCCGGCGCTCGGGCCGCGGAGCAAATGGCCGGCCGGCTGGCCGGTCACGCCGACGAGGCGTCGGACCCGGACGGCGCGGGCATCGATCTTTCCGCGAGCGACGATCGGACGGACGGTGGCGACTATGGCGCATTCTGAGCGACGCGCCGGCGACGAGGTCCGGCCGGGCGTCGATCTCGTACAGTTGGATCTGCCTGAGCCATCGACGACGGCGGACGAGTCGGCGCACCCATGGCCGGACGGTGAGCCGGACATCTGGGACACCCGGGTGGCGAGTGCGCTCGCGTTCCTGCGCCGTCGGCTCACCGGGCAATACGACGTCGACGAGTTCGGCTTCGACCCGGAGCTCAACGACAACGTGATCCAGCCGCTGCTGGAGCCGCTCTATCGCGACTGGTTCCGGGTCGAGGTCACCGGTGCGAAGAACGTACCGCTGGATCGGGCGGGCCTCGCCGTTGCGAATCACTCCGGCACGATCGCGCTCGACGCGCTCATGCTCTCGCACGCGATCCACCAGGAACCACAGATCCGCCGCAACCTCCGCTTGCTCGGGGCCGATCTGGTGTTCCGCGTGCCGTTCATGTCCGAGATCGCGCGAAAGTCAGGTGCGACGCTCGCGTGCGTTCCGGACGCCGAGCGGCTGCTGCGCGGGGGCGAGCTGGTCGGTGTGTTCCCGGAGGGGTTCAAGGGCGTCGGCAAGCACTACCGCGATCGGTACAAGCTGCAACGATTTGGTCGCGGCGGGTTCGTCTCGGCCGCACTCGCCACCGGCACTCCGATCATCCCGGTCGCGATCGTCGGAGCCGAGGAAACGTACCCGATGCTCGGCAATCTGAAGCCGCTGGCTCGGCTGCTGGGCATCCCGTATTTCCCGGTCACGCCGACCTTCCCGTGGCTCGGACCGCTTGGCCTGATCCCTTTGCCATCGAAGTGGCTGATCGAATTCGGGACGCCGATCGAGACCGAGCATCTACAGGGCGATGCGGACGATCCGATGGTCGTATTCAACCTGGCCGACCAGGTGCGCGAGACGATCCAGCAGATCCTGCACGAGCTGCTGGCGCGCCGTCCCGACGCGTTCTGACGCCGCTCGCGACCCGGTGCGGTCAGTGGTTGCGGCGGCGATAGGCCGCGGCGGTCACCGCGGCGCCGACAACCATGCCGATGCCGAGCGCCGTCGGAGCGGCCACCTTCACAGCCTTTCGTGCGGTACGGAAGTCTCGCGTTTCCCAGTTCCGACGACGCGCCTCGCGGCGGAGGCGACCATCCGGGTTCACGGCCACCGCGTTTCCGACCGTCGACAGCATCGGTACGTCGTTGATCGAGTCGCTGTACGCCGTGCACATGGTCAGATCGAGCCCGTGCAGTTGGGCGAGTTCTTTGATCGCCTCCGCCTTCGCCTGACCGTGTAACAGGTCGCCGACCAGGCGGCCGGTGTAGACGCCGTTGTCGATTTCGGCGATGGTGCCGAGCGCACCGGTGAGGCCGAGCCGGTCGGCGATGACTCGGCCGAGCTCGACCGGTGCGGCCGTGACGAGCCACACGCGTTGACCGGCGGCCAGGTGGAGCTGGGCGAGCGCATGTGTGCCGGACCAGATGCGTTCGGCCATCAGCTCGTCGAAGATCTCCTCGGACAGCAACTCCAGCTTGTGCACCGGCCAGCCCTTGACGAACGCGAGAGCGGCCACGCGGGCGTCGGCCATGTCATCGGGGATCTCGGAGGCGAGCAACCGGAACTTGAGCTGGCTCCATCCGAAGCGGACCAGATCGGCCGTCTTCACGTAGTCACGCGCGGCCATGCCACGGGCGAACCAATAGAGCGATGCGCCGCGCAGCATGGTGTTGTCCACATCGAAGAACGCGGCCGCCTCGGGATCGGTCGGCACCGACAGTGCGAGGTCGAGCTCCGAGTCGGGGGTGGAGTAGGCCGCCATCACCGGCCCGCTAAGGAGGTGCGTCTCGTCGCGTACGGCGGTGGCATCGGCCGCCGAGCGGCCCTGATCGTCGATCACACCGCTACCTTTCCTCGCCGGACTCGTCTCGCGCCGGCCTTCGGCGCCGACGGCAGCGCCGAGCGCAGCCATGTCGAGCGTAGCCCCGTTGGGCGAGAGCGAGGGCGCCCGGCGGGCCGGGCGCCCTCGCAATACACGCAGTGTTCAGCAGCGGTTGTGTTCCTAGCCGAGCAGGCCACCCAGCGCATGCTGGATCTGGTTGAGCACGCCGCCGCTGGTCTGTCGCGGCACCAACGAGGCGGCTCCCGCGCCGATCTTCGCCGGCGTTGAGGCTCCGTTGGTCGCGTCGTTGTTGCCCGTCGACGATCCGCTCGGGGCGCCGGCGGCAGGGCCGGTCGATGGCGCCGATGCGCCGTTCCCCGCTCCGGCACTCGGGCCTGAGCCGCACGCGTCGACGGTGGGACCCCACCTGTCGCGCTTGCCCTGGACGACGGTCGGGCAGGCGAGCGCCGCGTTGATCTCTTGCGACCGACCGCTGATCATATCCAGGTCGGTGTCGTATTTCAGCACCGCGCCGTACGCATCGGTGCCCCGCCGCAACTGCGTCATCAGCAGACCGAGTTGATACTTCTGGTGTGTATAGAAGCTCGTGACGGTCTGCAGTGCGGCCTTGTCGTGGCTGGCCAAAGCGGCGCGGAACAACAACCCGGATCCTTGCAGGGTGTCGCTGCTCATCTCGGTGATCAGCTGGTTGAGCCCGTTCGGGTCGCCCGTGTCGGACTGTGCCTCCGCCAGCCGCTTGCCCGCGAAGGCGAGATAGAGCTGGCCCTTGCCCGCCGAAGAGCCGGACAACTGCAGTTGGGCGGTCTCTTGCGAACGCTTCAAGCCGTAGAGTGCGTCGCCCGGCATGGCCGTACCGCTGGCGGCGGCGATACCCGACACGGCGAGCGTGCCGACGGCGAGGCCGACGAGGACGGCGCCCCGAGCGCGTACCCGCCGGGCAAACGGCCGCCGGCCTGCGGACGTGGCGGCGATCGCGCCGACTCGCGCCCGACCGATGGCCGGGTCGGCGGTGGTCTTCGCGGTGACGCCGATGCCGTCCCGTTCCGCCGCCGCCATGATCACGGCGCGGATGTCACGGCGGGCTGATTCGCGCATCTCTACCTGTGGATGAATATCGATCAGGCGGTGACCGACGTCGACAAGGTCATTCAGGTCGTCGTCGAGCGGCGAGCGCGTGTGGTGACGGCGGGCACCCTCGGCCTCATCGAGAAGTTGGGCGAGGCGCTCGATGCGACGGCGGTGCAGCAGCGTCGTGTTCACTGCTCAACCCCCTTGGTCGTCATCCGTGGCGCAACCGCGGGAGCCGTGTGGCCACTACGGTGCACACCGTTCAACGTTTGGGAGATGGCGGCGGTTACGGCCGCCGAGCGATCAAGATGAATGAAGTGGTCGGCGGGCGTGCCCGCCGCGCCGGCGGAATTGTTCACTTCTGGAAGCCCTCCGGCAGGAGGCGGTTCAGAGCGCGTACGGCCCGGTACTGCAA
>DASQPR010000440.1:0-3200 GCA_035643815.1 Micromonosporaceae bacterium
ACGTCGCTGACATGGTCGTTCGTATTCGTGGCGGTCCTGATCGCGATCATCGTGTTTGCCGGGCGGGCGCTCGCTCCCCGTACGACCGCACATCCGAGCCCTGAGGTCGCCGTGCCCACAGCCGCCGTTGCGGACGTCTGGCCGGGCTGAGCACCGAGGTTGCCGATCTAACGGTCCGCCATAGCTGACACAGCTGACACAACGGTGACGCGGGCGCCGTTTCGCTGGTAGCTTCGCATCCTCGGACTGGCGAACCACAACCGACCGGCGAACGACGACCGACTGGCGAAATACGACCACGGAGGCTGGTGACGCATGGCGATAGCGAAGGATCGATCCGGCCGGCGACCGTGGGGTGGTCTCGAGGATGAGGTGCTGGCCGCGCTCTGGGCGGCACCCGGTCCAGTGACCGCGACCGCGGTGCAGACCGAGCTCGACGGGAATCTCGCCTACGGCACGATCACCACGATTCTGGGCCGCCTGCGCGCGAAGGGCCTGGTCATCCGTACCCAGATCGGGCGCACGTACGAGTACGCACCGGCACAGGACGCGGCGTCCCATACCGCCAGCCGGATGCATTCGCTGCTAGTCAGCCGCGGGGATCGGGCCGAGGTGCTGGCCCGTTTCGTCTCGGAGCTCTCCGCGGAGGAGGAGCGGTTGCTCCATGGCGTGCTCCAGGACATCACGAAAGACGACCTCACCCGCGACGGCAACGCCCACGACGGCAACGCCCGCGATGGCAATGTCCACGACCACGATGAACCATCGGCCGCATACACCACGGAGTCGGCGGAGCGCTAGCCGTGACCGTGTCGGTCTACCTGCCGCTGGTGCTTGGGATCGTGCTCGCGCTCGGCGCGCCCGTCCTTGTACGTACGCTGCCGCCGCCGGTCGCTGTGTGGTCGTTGACCTGCGCCGCGGTCGCATCCGCGGTGGCCTGGACCGTCTCGCTCGGCATCATCGCGTCGACCGGGGTTGAGCGCACGTCCTTCGTGGCCCACCTCGTCAACTACTCGGAGACGTACTGGCGTCACGTCGATCCCGTCGCGGTGCCGTCGGCCATAGCGGCCGGATTCGTCTTCCTCGTCTGCGTTGGACTGTTCGGCCGAGCGGTCGTACAGGAACTCGCCTCGGCGCGCGGAATCCGCCGGATGGCCGACGGCTTCCGCGGCCCGTCTGGAGTGGTCTTTGTCGACGACGAGACCCCGCACGCCTACGCCGTAGGCGGTCGGCGCCCGCGCATCGTCGTCTCGAGCGGCCTGATGCGATCGCTCGGTGCCGGGGAGCGGCGCGCGGTGCTCGCGCACGAAGCGGCACACCTGCGTCGACGGCACCATGTGCACCTGCGCGTCTTGCGGCTGGCCGCGGCCGTGCACCCCGTGCTGCGCCCGGCCGTGCGGGCCGGCGTCCTGGCCGTCGAACGATGGGCCGATGAGGAGGCCGCGCGAAGCCTGGGCGACCGTACTCTGGTGGCGCGCTCCCTGCTGCGTGCGGCCCTGGCCGGAAACGGTGCTTCGGCGCCGGCGGGCGTGCTAGCTCATTCGACGTCCGGCGACGTCAGCCGCCGGGTCGCGGCCCTGCTGGCCGCGCCACCCCGACCCCGTTGGTCGGTCGCGGCCGTATCCGCGATCATGGTTGTCGCTGCCATCCTGTCGCCCGTCTACAGCGCCGACCATCTCGATACCCTACTGTCCGCAGGGTCGACGGCCTCCGCATCGCAGTCGTAGACGACATCACGCACATCGCAAGTCAGCGGTCTGACCAGGAAATCTCTTCCGGTTACGCCCGGGCCAGGGCATTCGTCGATCATGCGAATTCGCCACGCGCTGTTATCCTCGGCCCATGGCGACCATGACCGCGGCACGCACTGTGCCCGGCGGCGAGACCGGTCGGCGAACGAGTCGCGCTGGACGCGTGTTGGCCATCGTCGCCATCGTGACCGCGCTGGTGATCGCTGGACACGGACTCGTGCCGGACGTACGAGGCCTCGGCAGTCTTGTCGACACGGCCGCGCCGTGGCTCGGCCTCGCTATACCGGTGCTCGCTCTGGGTGCCCTCATCGCGCGCTCGAAGCTCGCTGCCGTCGCGATCGTCCTGCCGTTGGTCGTCTGGCTGGTCGCGTTCGGTTCGGCGTGGCTTCAATCCGGCGGTGGATCACCCGATCTGCGCGTGGCGAACCAGAATGTAGACGCCGACAACGCCAACCCGGCCGCCACCATGCGGAGCGTCGCTGAAACGCACGCCGACGTCGTCGGGTTGGAGGAAGTGACCGCCTCGAGTGCACCGGTAATCGCGTCGACGCTCGGCAATGCGTACCCGTACCACGTCCAGGAGTCGACGGTGCAGCTGTGGAGCCGCTACCCGATCAGCGACTTCAGCGGCGTCGATCTCGGCCTGAGCTGGACGCGCGCCTTGCGCGCCCAGGTCGCGACGCCGAAGGGTGCCGTGACTGTCTACGTCGTACATCTGGCGTCGGCCCGCGCCGGGCAGACCGCGACCCGAGACAGCACAATGGACGCCCTGGTCGACCGGATCCGCACCGATTCGTCGCCGCGGATCGTGCTGCTGGGCGATCTCAATACGGCGAGCACCGACCGGGTGTTGACGCCGTTGGCCCATCTGCTCCGCGACACGCAGCCGGCCGCCGGCCGTGGCCTAGGGTTTACCTGGCCGTCCGCGTTTCCGTTGACCCGCCCGGACCACATTATGACCCGAGGACTGACCGCCACGCAGTCAAGCGTGGTCGACACCTCCGGCAGCGATCACCGAGCGATCATCTCGGGTCTGCGCCTCTAGCGCGAGCCCGGCGCCGGCGGTGGTTGAGCCGGTCCGGCCGGTAGCGTCCGCTAGCGCGCCGACCGCCCGGTCACGCGGCCGCGCTGAATTCGACGGCGTGGGCGGCATCGGCGCGGTGAAGGCCAGCATCCGGCGTCCTTCGCCTTCGATCTCGGCGCGCTGCCCGCGCGTGAGCGGCCGCAATTCCTCGACGCGCAGCGTAGCTGCGTTTCGCGTCGAGGTGAGGCGCCAGGTGGCCTGCACCATGCCGTCGACCATCACGAAGCACGACTCAGCACGGTCATCGACGCACCCGTAGCGGAGCCGTCGGACGTGGGCCGTTCGATGCCGATGATCGGGATCAGGCGCCCCCATTCGGTCAAAGCGGTCGGCTACCCGCAACCAGAATCGTGATCGAACGATTA
>DASQPR010000441.1:0-2707 GCA_035643815.1 Micromonosporaceae bacterium
GGCGTGTCCGGCGAACCGGTCCCCGATCGGGTCATCGAGCCCGCCCGCTCGACTGTCGGGCGCCTCACTCGGCGCGTCACTGGACGCATCGTCCGGGAGATCCGGCGGGAACACGACCCGCGCCGCAGGGACGATGGGGTATTCGGCCGTCACCGAGCCGTTCGCGTGATGGTTAAGTGGCGGCGGCGTCCACGGCGACTCGTACGGCTGCTCGTCGGTCATCGGCGCACCATCCCCGGCGGAGCGTCGGCCTCGGCCGGCGGCGCCGCACCGGCCACCGGATATCCGCCGTACGTCCCCGCTGGATACGTCACCCCCGGATACGTCACGCCGGGATACGTCACCCCGGGATACGTCACGTCGGCTCCGCCCGGCTGCGCCGGCACCGCCTCGGCGGCGTGGTGCGAACGGGACACCTGCGCGGCGAGCGACTCCGCAGTCTTGCGCGCTGCCCTCATCAGTGGCGAGTTGTCCACGACCTTGCCGATCCCGTCGCTCAGCGCCGCGGCTTCCTTTTCGCGCCACGGAATCGTCGCGAGCACCGGAGCACCGAGCGCACGACCGAGATCCGAGGTGCGGTATTCGCCGCCTTCGACGACGACCAGCCCGACGCGATCCGGATCACCACCGCCGGCGGCCAACTCGCGCCGCAGGGTCGCGACGACCGGCGCGGTGCTCGACGCCGAACGCAGCGACGATCGAACGGCCAGCAACACGAGATCCGCCGACGCCATCACGGTCAATGGCGGGTACGTGCTGATCAGGCGACCACAGTCGACGATCACGTCGAGCGACTCGGATGCTGAACCGCCCGCGCGCTGTTGCCCGGACGCCCGCTGGCCGAGCGCGACGAAGAAGTCGGCCAGGCGCGGCCAGGACGGTGCAACGCCCGCCGATTCCACCGGATCCGTCACGCCGGGCACGAGGAGACGGGTGATCGGCGGCGTGTTCGCCGACTGCTTCTCGGGCGTCAGGTCAATGACCTGTGCGCCCAACTCTTCGTCGAGCGAGCCCCGTCGGGCCGCCACCGCGAGATAGGCAAGGCCACGGTCACCGCCCAATTCGGCCCGTACGTACCCGGCCATGACGTCGCCCCCGGCCGGGTCCGCCTCGACCAGAAGCACCGACCGCGGCCACGTCAACGCGAGCGCGAGACATGTCGTGGTCACGCCCGGCGATCCCTTGGCCGACGCCACCGCGATGATCGCCAAGATCAGCTCCCCGGAACCAGCACGGCGACGATCCGGCCCGCGTTGCCCATCGTCGCGATGGGTGACACGTTGCTCGCGTCGACGATGACGTCGACGACCTGTGTCCCGTCATCGGCGGCCTTTGCGACGTCGAGCACGGTGGCTGGCCACGTCGGCGCGGAGCTGGGGTCCACATTCGTGGCCGACGGGTCCGGCGTCTCGATCAGCGTGACCTTCTCACCCGGCCGCAGCGTACGGCTCGGCCGTTGGTTCGGTTTGAGCTGCAGTCCGACCAGTGCCTGCCCGTTGGCCGGCGAGCCGGCGTCGGTGAGTTCGTCCGGGGTGAGCAACGTGCCGGGGACGAGCTGGACCTTCGCGTGCTTGCCGACGACCTCGCGCGCCTCGTCGGCCGGGATCGGGTTCAGGCCCGCCGCCGAGGTGATCTTCACGACCTGTAGGTCGTCGGCGGTAATCGTGGCTCCGATCGGCACCGGCTTGAACACCGCGAGGTACGGATGCGTCCCGGCCGCGGCGACGCCGACGAATCGCCAGGCCCCCAGCGCACCGAGGACCACGAGAATCACGCCGATGCTCACCATGGCTGGGCTCCGCCGGCGAGGATTGCCGCGCCGTGGGGTGAAGAAGCCCGACGTGGGGGGCGAGCCGCCCGGAGCACTCTTCGTAGCCGTCATCGCCACGTGACCACCGCCCGAATTTCGTCGCCGACCTGACTGTCGTAGGCGCAGCCGCCATCCAAGGGGGCGACCGGCCACCTGCTCTCGCCCCGATATATGCAGCCCGAGGTGCGACCCACAAGGTCGGTAACCGTCGAACTCGTTTTCGAAGCGGGCGGCGTCCGTGCCCAGCCGTGCCCGCGCGTGGCGCCGCCCGCGCGACGAGCGAACGGTCGGCGCCCAGGTCCGACCGCCGGCCCGGTCTCACCATGAACCGTCACGCTGCGACGCCGCATCAGCGCCTCCCCGTTTCGTGCGGCGACTTCGCGCGGACCGCCCTGGTCAACACGCCCGGTCGGCGCGCCCCCGGCCACCCGATCGGCGGCTGATCCGTGCGACCAGTCGGCGGCCGCACCGGCATCACGATGGCGATCAAGTGACGTCTGTGCATATATGACTTCGGCAGCATAGTTCGGGCCGCGGGCCGGCTGTCAATCGATTCCGACACTTGTTCATCCACTGTGATGTGTGTTCCGTTCGCGGCGTCCGGGGATCCGGCGCTACGCACCTTCAGTAGTCTTTGCATTACTACTTGTCGTTGGAGTCCGCTGTGGACGGTCGCTGTCGGCGAGGTCGGTCGCCCGGCGCCGCATCCGGCCGAATGTGGCCCTCGAATGGGTGACCGGCGGGCCGAACGCATTTCCGGTGGCGCCCACTGTAGACGTGCGTACGATCTCGCGGGGGCCGGCGACCGGCTCCGGGGACGCTGCCACCCACGTCGGATGGAGACCGGCCGCCACCGGGACCGTCGGGAATCCGGCCGTGGGCCGGTCCGCCCACGGC
>DASQPR010000442.1:0-7942 GCA_035643815.1 Micromonosporaceae bacterium
ACTCCGCGGAGCTTGCTTCCCAGGGGCATCTGCTCCGCCTGTGGCGACCACCGTCGGCGCCGGGCGAGTGGCGAACTTGGGGTCTATTCAGTGCCGATGACGCGGACCAGTTGGGCCAGATCCTCGCGTCGATGCCGTTGCGGGTATGGCGTCACGACACCGTGACACCGTTATCACCGCACCCGAGTGACCCCGGCCGGTCGGGCGTGTAGGCGTCGTTCGCGAATTGAGTTGGCCGAGCAGTCGCTTCGAGGGCGACGTTGGGCCGGGCGCCTATTCAAGCGTCACGCGTTCCGGCCCCATATCGACGTGAGGCCGGAACACATGTCATTGCTGCGGCGGCTTGATGATCGCGAATGTGTTGCCCGAAGGGTCGCGTACGACGGCAAGCCGTCCGTAGGGGGTGTCCTCGGCCGGCATGACGACCGTACCGCCGAGCGAGGAGACCTTCGCCGTGGTGGCGTCGGCGTCGGCGACCTGGAAGTACACCAGCCAGTACGGCGGCTCTCCAGGCATCGTCGCGCGACCGCCGACCATGTCGCCGTCGGCGTGGAAGACGGTGTAATCCATGCCCTCGACCGGTTCGGCGGTTAGTGGGAATGCCGACGTGTAGAACGCGTCGGCCGCCTTGCCGTCCGGCGAGTGGACCTCGGCCCAGGCCATCGCGCCGTCTTCGGCGTACAGCTGCGCTCCGTTGTGCCCGCCGGGCTGCCACACGCCGAAGACCGCGCCGGTCGGATCGGCGGCCATGAGCATCGTGCCTTGTCCAGGCACCTCCATCGGCTGCATCGCGAGCGTGCCGCCGGCCTTTTCGATCGCATTCGCGCTTGCCGCCGCGTCGTCGGAGCGCAGGTATACATTCCAGCCGGCCAGCGGCGCGGCGCTACCGGGCGGCGGTGGCGTAATCGCGGCAACCATCTTTCCGCCGAGCGTCGCGACGGTGTAATGGCCGTACTCCTCGCCCATGTCGGCGAGGTCCCAGCCGAAGACGTCCCGATAGAACGCACCGGTCGCCGCGGCATCAGCTGACGTCACGTCGGCCCAGCAGGGCGCGCCATTGGGGTAGCTGTCTCGTGTGGGCATGTCGACTCCTTCGTCGTGGCGCCATCCCTCATGAGCTTGCCACGTCCGACGGCATTTGTCCGGAAGTGGGCAATCGGAGCGGCGTGCGGGTGAACGCCGGTATCGACACCAAACCCGAGTTTCAATGGAGAGCACGACCGGTCACCTGGGATCCGGTCGGACCCCGAACGGAGGGAGCGGACGATGAGCGATGCTCCGGCTCGCCAGCCGTCCTCGAGCTCACCACACGCTCCGGCCACGGCAGCGGACGTCATGCGGCCAGCGCTCACGACGGTAGAGCCCGACGCTCATCTGGCTGCGGCCGCGTACTTGATGAGGCACGCTCATACGACGAGTTTGGTGGTGGTCGATGACGAGCAGGCCAAACGGCCGGTTGGCCTGATCACCGAGGCCGATGTCGTCCACGCGGTCGCGGATGGCCAGGACGTCAACAATGCGCGGATCCGTGACGTGATGACGATGAGTCCGACCGTGATCAACGCGAGGAC
Organism: Micromonosporaceae bacterium; assembly: GCA_035643815.1. Taxonomy (GTDB): domain Bacteria; phylum Actinomycetota; class Actinomycetes; order Mycobacteriales; family Micromonosporaceae; genus DASQPR01. The sequence continues at coordinate 1,572 of DASQPR010000442.1, forward strand.
CACGATCCCCGACGCGGCCAGATCTATGATGGCCGGGCACTTCCGGCATCTGCCGGTCGTCGACGGCGCCGGCGTTGTCGGCATGGTCGACATCGCTGATGTCTGCCGCGCGCTGCTCGACCCACCGACGAGGGAGTCCGCGCGTCCGCCGGCATGAGCGCAACGCTCGTTGCGCGCTGTCGAGCGTCCAACCGTTGGATCCGGCATTCGGGCCGATACCGGCCGAGCGTTGGCCCCGGCGCAGCACGCCCGCCTGTGCCCCGAGGCGGTCGTTCCACTGCGCCACCCGGTTGAAGGTCGCGTCAATTTGACGTGAGCACGGCGACGTAGAGGCTCGTGCTGGCGCCGGAGTGACCCTCGGGTTTCGCGATTCGGGTCGTTTTGCAACGATTGGTGGGAGGGGGAGACAGGATGGCCCCGACCGCTCAGACCGGACCCGTCGCTGGCACACGAATGCGCTTGGTCAGATGGCGCACCATATACGTTGGCGCCTTCGTCGTCCTCGCCTCGATCGGCTTCGCGCTGGGCCGCCATGGACACCCAATCGCGGGGATCGTGGCCGGCGCACTGGCAGTTACGGCGATCGCGTACGGCGTCGCCGCGCTTCGCCCGCCCCGAGCCCCAGCGTGGGGCGCCCTCGGGGTCGCCGTGGCGCTGCTCGCACTCGGCGAAACGTTCGCCGGCCTCTCTCACACGTTCGGCGATCGCTTTCCCGCCGCGACGGACATCGCGTCGGTCGCCGATTACCTGCCGTTGGCGGTGGCCGCCCTGTGGATCGGCCATCCGCCGAGGCCGCGTCGGCATGTGACGATCGCCCTCGATGCCGCCATACTCAGCCTGGCTGTCGCGCTCCTAGCCTGGATCACCCTGATCCGACCGACCATCGCCAAGCTGAACCTGAGTACCTATGGCCGCGACCTGATCATCGTCGACTGGGCGACCGACATTGCGACCCTGGCCATCGCCGTTCTGCTGTTCTTGACCTGGCGAACCAACCGATCGGCGCTGCTGCTGGGCGCGGCGATCATCGCATTGCTGACGTCGGACGTGTGGCAAAGTATTGCGCTGCTGCACGGAAGCTCGCGGGAAACGACCATTGACGCCGGCTTCATCCTGTTCTGCGCGCTGATCGGACTCGCGGCACTCGACCCAGCCATGACCCACGTGACGGCCGTCGGTGCCACACCGGAGCAGCTCAGCTTCTGGCGTTTGACAGCGCTGGCGGTGGCGCTGCTACTGCCACCGAGCATCCTGCTCGTTAAGGCAGTGCCAGGGTTGGGACGCATCGGTGCTGCCGACATCGCCGCGATCGGAGCGGTGATGGGCCTGCTGTTGCTGGCTCGTGTCGCTGTCGGCGTACGCGAGCTGCGAGATCGGACCATCCGGGAACGGGCCATGAACGACGCGGCCGACCGGCTCGGCGCCGCGCAAACCAGCGATGAGATCACGGAGGTGATCGGATCGGCGGCAAAGTCCATGCTCGCAGCTGACGACACGGCAGTCAGCCTTTGTTCTCCCGACGAGCGGTTGACCGGATCCGTCGAGTTGCGCGAAACCCTCGGCGGTGGCGGCTTCCTACGGATTCCGATTTCGGCGGTGCCCGCCGACGTGAACGGCAGCAAACAGTCGATCGGCGAGGTGCGCTTCAGCGGCCCCGCGCTGCCGCTGTTCGCGCACCGGCCAGAGATGACAACGCTGGCCAACCAGGCGGGTGTCGCGCTCGCGCGGATCAGTTTGGAGGCCACCGTGCGTGAACATCAGCGGGAGAGTTATTTCCGTACGCTGGTGCACAACAGCAGCGATGTCATTCTTATCTGCCGAGACGGCATCGTCGACTACGCCACACCGGCCGCACGAGACCTGTTCGCCGAGGCCACCGTCGTGGGCACGAGGATCGAGAATCTGATCGTGCCGGCCGACCCGAAACCCATGTCGGACGTTGGTTCGACCGAGGCGACGGTGCGTGGGCCGGATGGCCCGCGGCGCGTACTCGTACGTCACCAGGATCTGATCGACGACCCCACCATCCGAGGTACGGTCTTGACCCTGCATGACATCACCGAGCAACGGCGGTTGCACGACGAATTGACGTATCAGGCAACCCACGACACGCTTACCGGCCTGCCCAACCGGCAGCTTCTGCGCGATCACTTGCGCAACCTCGGACACGCAGCCAATGCGGGCGTTGACGGTGCAGCCCTGTTCATCGACCTGGACAACCTCAAGGAAATCAACGACACCCTCGGACACGTTGCCGGCGACGAATTACTCAAGATCGCCGCCGACCGCATTCTCGGCTGCCTGCGCCATGACGACGTGGCCGCCCGGCTCGGTGGCGACGAGTTTGCGGCCTTGTTACGCGACCCGCGTTCCGTGGCCGAAGCGCGCATCCTGGCCCAGCGCATGGTCGACGCCTTTCATCGGCCCATATACGTCCGCGACACGCCGGTCGACTGCACGGTCAGCGTGGGGTTGGCCGGTGCGAGGACGCCCGGCGAATACGCAACGCTGATGCGTCGGGCCGACGTCGCGGTCTATGCGGCGAAAGCGGCCGGCAAGAACACCTGGCGGGAGTACCACGCCGACACTTACCGCGACTTGGATGGTCGGGCCGTCGTACGCAATGTCGACGACACGATTCCCGTTCACTATCAACCCATAGCGGAACTTGTAACGGGAGAGATCGTTGGTTACGAGGCCGTGACCCGCCCCGGTCGCAGGAGCTCGACACCCACCGATGCCATCGGTGCCGCCGAGCATGATGGGCTCGTCGCCGCCGTCGGCGACCGGGTGCTCGAGGCCGCGCTCGAGGACATCCGGATCCTTGACCGAGACGCCGATCGGTACGTCAGCGTGAACGCAACACAAGTGCAGCTCCGCCACCCCAGCTTCGCCGTTCGTACCCTCGATCGACTCGCCGCGAACGGCGTGGCACCAACGCGGCTGGTGCTCGAACTTACCGAGACCTTGCTGCTCGACGGCCGCTCGAACATCTGGCACCAACTCGCCCTTCTCCACGACTCGGGCGTGCGCATCGCTCTCGACAACTTCGGCACCACGTCTGCCTCCCTGAGCCAGCTACGCCACCGCGCCATCGACGTCGTCAAGCTCGATGCCTCGTTCGTCCAAGACCGAACTGATCCCCGGCTACCGGCAGTGCTCGACGCGATCGTCGATCTCACCGACCGACTTGACCTGGAGCTCATCGCCGTGGGTGTCAACGACGCCGGCTGCCGGGACTTCGCGGTCGGGGCCGGGCTCCGGGTCGGTCAAGGCCGACTTCTTGGTCCCGCCCTTCCACCGGACGAGGTTGCCGCGCGTGCGGACACGCACATCCACTCGACATCTCAGGGCTGACAGAACGCCGCAATCGACGGCTGCCATGCTCTGAACCGCGGCGACCGCCGTGAGCAGTTGGTTCAGCCGGCCGGCGCCGTGACCGCGTTCCGGTCGATGGTCGTCAGGGTTGCACGCATGATGTGCGCGACGAAGGGTCGGATCAGCCACCAGTACCGGGCAAACATTCGACGCGACGATGCGTCGGTAGTGGCGGTACGGCACTCGTAGGTCAGCAACGTCGAGGTCGCGCCGTACGGGCGGACGCTGAAGTTGCAGGCGATCTTGCCCCACCCCGGATCGGCGAATGCGGCGAATTCTGCGGCTGGCACGTCGCGCCACTCGATGCTGGTCTGCCAGAATTTGCCGACCGCGCCGAAGGCGATCTCGTCCGGGCGCTCACCCAACGACAGCCACCCGGGCAGACCGGCCCCATCGGCCAGACGGAGGCTCGGCAGCGGGGGCTGTGCGCGGTGACGCAACCTGTCGGGGAGGCCGCGCAGCCACATCGCGCTATCGAGCAGCGGTGTGTGCACGGTCAGGAAGTCCAGGTTCTTTGCCGCGGCCAACGCCGACGCCGGGTCGGATTGAACGATCACGTGTTCGGCGATGACGACGTCGTACACGGGCAACTGCTCGTCGATGATCATGCGTTTGGTGTCCATGGGATATACCTCCACGTCCATCCGAACGTACTCGGACCGCCGCCGCTAGGGCCGTTAGACCACCACGAGGATCCTCTGTGCCCAGTGAGGCTGCACGATGACCGGCAGCCCGGCTCGGTTCAGGCCGATAGTCCCGTCATGGTCAGGTAGTTCGACCGCGGTGCAACCACGAAACGAGGTCGAGAGTAAGTCGTGACAGAGTCATCGCTACTTTGGCAGGGAGAGACCGCCATGAGCACCACACCTATCCGTCACGCCAACGCGCTCGAACATGTCGAAGCGCCCGGCTCGATGCTGACCACCACCGCCGCGAAAGCCCTCGCCGTACTGCGGATCTCGACCGGATTCGTGTTCTTGTGGGCGTTCCTGGACAAGACCTTCGGCCTTGGCTACTCAACCCCGTCCGCGAAGGCCTGGATCCACGGCGGTTCCCCGACCCTCGGCTTCCTCAAGTCCGTCGCCGTCGGACCGTTCCAGTCGACGTTCCACTCGATGGCCGGCACCTGGTGGGCCAACTGGCTGTTCATGCTCGGCATGCTCGGCGTCGGCATCGCCCTCATCGCCGGTATCGGCCTGCGGATCGCCGCCGGCGCCGGTGCCCTCATCATGGCCATGATGTGGTTCGCGGAGTTCCCGTTCGCGCAGCACACCGCGGCGGGCGCCGCCAGCGGCTCCACCAACCCCATCACCGACTACCACTTCATCTACGCTGCTGTCCTAGTGGTCATCGCTGCCACGTACGCCGGCTACACCTGGGGCCTCGGCCGCTGGTGGGCACGCCTGCCGTTCGTGCAGAAGAACCGCTGGCTCATCTGAATCGCCGCCGGCACCGCTTGGACGGTGCCCAGGCAACAATCGTCCGCGGGCGGCACCACCGCCCGCGGACTCGCGTGTCGGCGCCGGGTGTCGGCGACGGCGAGGACGGCGACGACGGCGACGGCTTGGTATGGCCGTTGAGGGCCGCTCGTTGCGGTGGTCATGCGGGGCGTCAGGGAGCGACGGTCCGCGCACCCGGACCTTTGGCCCTGCCGGGATGGTGCGGTGCGCGCCACCGTGAAGGTATGACCGTGCGTGCTTCGGCCCCAGCAAGCGAGAGTCGGCCGCTAGTTGACGGGCACCATCGTGCCACGCTGGCGTTGTGCGGCCGGGCCTTGCTGAGCGCATGGTTCGCCACGGTTACCGTCGCCGAATTCGTCGGGTTCGCCGTACCAGCCGGAGTCGGTGCGCTCACGGCGGCAATGAACCCGGCTGTTTCGATGCCGGCACTACTCGCTGCCGGCGTGGTCGAGGGCGCGATGCTCGGTTCCGGCCAAGCCGCGGTCATGCGCCGGGCGCTGCCCGGCCTGCCGGGCCGGCTGTGGATCGTCGTGACCGCGTCGGCTGCCGTTCTCGCGTACGCGATCGGGCTGACTCCATCCAGCCTCGCGGTCGATACGTGGCCGCGGCCGCTCGCCGCCGCACTGGCTGGTATCGGCGGCCTGGTGTTGCTCGCCTCGATCGGCACAGCGCAATGGTTGGTCCTGCGCCGGCACGTCGCCCGAGCGGGCCCGTGGATTTGGGCGACCGCAGCCGCGTGGGCGGCCGGGCTCGGCGTGTTTCTCGCCTTCGCGATGCCGCTATGGCGGCCCGGTCAGTCGCTGTGGCTCGTCGTGGGGATCGGTGTGATTGGCGGTCTGTTGATGGCGGCGACAACATCGCTGATCACCGGCGCGACCCTGACACGGCTGCTGCGGTGATTCCGCGCGGACCGATAGCCTCGCCCGCTTCGATGGCGTCGAAGCGACGGAGTGGTGGCAGGTTGCGGTCGAGTGGAACCGCCGTCGGCCGTGCCGCGTCGAACGGGCATGACTCGGATGACTCGTTGGCCCGTGTTGGCTTGTGTGCTTGTCGCGTTCGGGCTCGGTGGTGCCGGCTGTACCGGCGCATCGCCGATGCCACAGTTCGCGGTGCCGGGCGGATCCTTGGCTTTGGCCGCGTTCACCAGTTGCGGCGATGCGCTACAGAGCCTGCGGCAGGCAGCGCAGGCCAGCGTCGGACCGTACGGCCTGCCGGGCGACCAGCAGTCCGTCGTTGCATTGGCCGGGTCGGCCCCCATGCGCGCGGCCGCCGGGATGGCCGCGCCTGGCCCGATGGCCGCCGCACAAGACTCCGCGGCCGGAGACGCGACGCCTGGTTACTCGGCGACGAATGACCATGAGGTCGGCGTGGACGAGCCGGATCTGGTCAAGACCGATGGTCGCCGGATCGTCACGGTGACCGGGGGAGTGCTGCGCGTTGTTGACGTCTCGACCGGTACGGTCACCGGCAAGCTCAACCTTGCCGACCGCTCCGGCGGCTTGTCGACGGCGAATCTGCTGCTGGATGGCGATC
>DASQPR010000443.1:0-2943 GCA_035643815.1 Micromonosporaceae bacterium
CGCCGGCAGTGTGGCATCGACGCGGACCAACCGCTGCTCGTCTACGCAGGGTCGGCGTCGGTTCAGCGGGGACCCGAAACCGTCGTACGAGCGCTCCCGCGTTTGCCCGGCGTACACGTCGCACTCGTCGTGGCGGATCCATCGGCGGCGTACCCGCGGCAGCTCTCGGCGGCCGCGAGCCGACTCGGCGCCGGCGATCGACTGCATGTGTTGCCGTACGTGCCGTACGACGAGGTCGTGGCGTTCCTGTCGGCCGCCGATGTTGGGGTCATACCGATCCACCATTGGCCGAACCACGAACTAGCGTTGATCACGAAGTTCTTCGAATACTCCCACGCGCGGCTGCCGATTGTCGTGAGCGACGTGAAGACCATGGCCGAGACCGTCCGGGCGACCGGGCAGGGCGAGGTCTTCCCGGCGCGGGACGTGGCCGGTTTCGTTCGCGCCGTCGAGTCCGTGCTCGCCGACCCGCGGCGTTACCGGGCCGCGTACGACAAGCCGGACTCCCCACTTTCCACGTGGACGTGGCGAGCGCAGGCCGAGACGCTGGACTCGATCTACCGCCGCCTCAAAACCGACGAGGCCTCGATCAAGGGGACGCTACCGTGATCACCCCGGACGTCACCGTTGTCCTGCCGGTCTACAACACGATGCCGTACCTGCGGCGCTGCCTGTCATCGATCGTGGAGCAGACGATTGGCCTCGGCCGAATCGAGATCATCGCGGTCGACGACGGTTCGACGGACCGTAGCGGTCGGGAGCTGGATCGGTTTGCCGCTCAATACCCGAGCGTGTTCCGGGTGATCCATCAGCCGAACTCGGGGGGTCCGGCCGGCCCGTGCAACCGTGCGCTCGACATCGCGACCGGACGGTACGTGTTCTTTCTCGGATCCGATGACCGCCTCGGTCGTGAGGCGCTGCAACGGATGGTGTCCGCGGCCGACGCGTTCGGTTCGGATGTCGTGGCCGGCAAGGTGATCGGCGTCAACAGTCGATTCATCTATCAGGACATCTTTGCGCGCAACGAGGTCGACGTCGGCTTGGGCGACTCGCCGCTGCCGTACTCGCTGGCGAACACGAAACTCTTCCGCCGCGAGTTGCTCGAGCGTCACGGCATCCGCTACCCGGAGGATCTCCCGATCGGCAGCGACCTACCGTTCACGCTTGCGGCCTGTTATCGCGCGCGACGCGTCTCGGTGCTGGCCGACTACGACTTCTATTACGCCGTACGGCGGTTCAGCGCGACCAATATCACCTATCTCAGCCGCCATCTGACTCGCCTGCGGACGGTCGAGGCCATGATGTCGTACGCGGATACGCTGATGAAGTCGGGTCCCGAACGCGACGCGGTGATGGCTCGACTGTTCGACCATGACGTGACGAAGCTTATCGAGGACGACCTGCTCGATGTCGATCGCGCGACCCAACAAGCCGTGCACGACGGCGTCGGACGGATGGCCACCCGATACCTGACACAGGAGATCGCCGGCAAACTCGGTTCGGAGACCCGGATCCGCGCGGCCGTCTCTCGCGATGGCGAGCTCGACGATCTGCTCGACGTGATCCGTCGAGACGCGACGCTGGGCGTGCCCCCGACCGTCCACGATGGCGGCCGCCGCTATGCACGGTATCCGGGTTTCCGCGACCCGACGCGTCGTCTCCCCGATTCACCGTTCGATGTCAGCACGGCTCGAGATTGGGCCGCGAAGCTCGATGCCACCGCTCTCTCGTGGCTGACGGACGAGGACGGCGAGCGAGTGCTGACCATCACCGCACGCACGCCGCTGCCCGACCTGACGGCGCACGACATGGAACCGATCGCTGTCACGGCCGAGGAGATCGTGGCGGCGACTCGTGTCACCGGCCAGGACGAGCATGGAACGACGGTACGGATCTCCTTTCGCGCCCGCGACCTGCTCGACCGTAGCGACCGTAGCGGACAACGACGAATCGTCTCGGCGCACGCCGCCGTCCTAGGCCTGGATCCGGCCGCGGGCGCCAGCGCTGTCGGTGCTAAGGGTGTGGCCGCGGTGCGGGCGCCGACGTGGCAGAGCGGCCGATCGCTCATACGCCGCCGTGGCACGCGGCTTTACGTCATCACGCCGACTAAGGATGCCTCGGGCCGATTGATGATCGCCGTGATACCGATCACGCCACGGCGGCTCGTCGCGGGCGCCCGGCGGATGATGCGTCGCTCGTGATCGGCACGACCGAGCGGCTTCGCTGCCGCGGTCAGTTCGACTGACCCTGGTCGGTGGACTTGACGTTATTCAAGACAGTCTGCGCCTGCCGATCGATGAGGATCGTGAAACTCTGTTGGGCCGCGCCGAACAGCAGCGCCCACGCGACGATCTCCGGCGTGCCGGTCAATGTGATGCCCGGGGCAAACTGTCCACGGATCAGCAACAGGCCGAACACCGCGGTCAAAGCGCCGGTCGGCACCTTGAACAGCGCGGCGACGACCGGCACAGCGTACGGTGTCGACGTACCGCGCACCCGGGCCAAGGACATCGCACCGACCAGCAGTGCCGCCGCCGCGCCGAGCAACTCGACGAGGATTACGTCGAAGCTCGTCGGCGTGTCGTTGCCGGTCGGGCAACTCGTGCCGAAGCACAGGCTGAGAACCGTGGGCCGGGCGGCCGTCGCGACGGCGATCGCGGCCACCGCACCCATCATCACGGCACTGACGACGAGCAACACGTTACGAAAACTCCGTACGCGAGATCGCTGATCGTCGTATTCGCGAAGGGCAGCACGCATCGCACGAGCCGCTGATTCACGATCTTTGTCGGTCAGCGTCTTGCCGGTCACATACCGTCGGTGCAACTCGATGCGTCGGCTGTCCGTGGCTGGCAGGTACATCTCGACCGTGCTGTCGATCTCCGCCGACTGACCCGCCAAATCATGACCCGAACCGACATCGATCGCCGGAATGATCCGCAA
>DASQPR010000444.1:0-2945 GCA_035643815.1 Micromonosporaceae bacterium
GAGCCCGCTGGCTTCGCCAGCGTGGCTTCGACGAACGACTGGCGGCCCTTGTGGCCAACCACAGCTGCGCGCTATGGGAAGCGAGCCTCCGAGGTCTCGCTGATGAGCTCCGTGCCGAGTTCCCGCACGAGGAGTCGGCTACCACCGATGCCCTGTGGTACGCCGATCTGACGACCGGGCCGGACGGCCAAGCGTTCACAGTGGAACAGCGCCTGACGGAGATCCGCGCGCGGTACGGCCCGAATCATCTTGTAACTCGGTTCTGGATCGATGCCGAGCCTGAAGCCGTTGCCGCCGCGCAACGCGTTGAGCGGCGGTTGGAGATGATCGCCGCTCAGCCAATGTAGGGCTCGGGGCCGTGTTCGTAGCCGTTGTCGATGCGTAGCCGTATGGATGGGTGGATCGGGAGCGCATCGAGGTCATCGCGCGCGATCCATCGCACCTCGGATGACTCGTTGCTCGGGGTGGGTTGGCCGCCGAGATAGCGGCCTCGGAAGCAGATGGAGAACTGTTGGCGTATCTCGCCGTCGTCGTAGACGATGACGTGGTTGGGGTTGCTGTAAATGCCCACGAGACCGGCGACTTCGATTGATGAGAAGGACGGCCCGCACCAAGCGTCGGACGAGGCGAAATGAGACCAGAACTGAGACGAGGGCAGTCCTGGAGATCGTCTTTCGCCAATCCGATCATGGAGCGGACGGCAGTTCTCACTGGTCAAAGGTGGCGGAGGATACGAGATTCGAACTCGTGAGGGTGTAAACCCAACACGCTTTCCAAGCGTGCGCCCTAGGCCTCTAGGCGAATCCTCCGCCGAGAAGGATACAGAACGACCCGCACCGCGCCAGCGGGGATACGCGAAGAACCAAGATCAAAATCAGTCATGGGTACGGCCGCGGCTCGGCGGCAATTCGATCATGGCAAGGGTGCTGGGGCGTGGACGGGCGGCTGGGGTGGCCGGTCGGGTAGAGTTAGGGAACCCCTCGTGCGGCGTACAACCTGTGAACCTCCCCAGGGCCGGAAGGCAGCAAGGATAAGCGGGCTCTGACGGGTGCACGGGGGGCCTTTTCATGCCCCGCTTCGGTTGTCCGTCCCGAAGTGCCAGCCGTGTCCCTCGCGCCTCACCAATCCCACCCGTCGCCCGGTGTGCGATGTCGGATCCGCGTGAGAGGCTTGTCCCGCCGTGGTGGACGGCATGGCCCTGCGAGGCGGTTGGAGGGACGCGAACCGATGGCGCTGGCGCTCTATCGCAAATATCGGCCGCGGACGTTCGCCGAGATCATCGGTCAGGATCACGTCACCGAGCCGCTCAGCCAGGCTCTGCGCACAGGTCGCTTGCACCACGCATACCTGTTCTCCGGCCCCCGCGGCTGTGGCAAGACGAGCAGCGCCCGAATCCTCGCCCGTTCGCTGAATTGTGTGAAGGGCCCGACACCCGACCCGTGCGGCGAGTGCGAGTCGTGCATCGCCCTCGCCCCCGACGGTCCCGGCTCGATCGACGTGATCGAGATCGACGCGGCTAGCCACGGCGGTGTCGACGATGCCCGCGACCTGCGCGAGCGTGCATTCTTCGCGCCGGTGTCCAGCCGCTTCAAGGTGTACGTGATCGACGAGGCCCACATGGTCTCGCCGGCCGGCTTCAACGCACTGCTGAAGCTCGTCGAGGAGCCGCCCGATTACGTCAAGTTCGTGTTCGCGACGACCGAGCCGGAGAAGGTCCTAGGGACGATCAAGTCCCGCACGCACCATTACCCGTTCCGGCTCATCCCGCCCGGCATCCTGCGGCCATATCTGGAGCAGATGTGCGCGGCCGAGGGCGTGACCGTGCAGCCGGCCGTGTTCCCGCTGGTCGTTCGCTCCGGCGGTGGCTCGGCTCGTGACTCCCTCTCGGTGCTGGACCAGCTCATCGCGGGCGCCGGTCCCGAGGGTGTGACCTACGCTCGGGCGGTCGCCCTGCTCGGCGTCACCGACGTCGCGCTCATCGACGAGATGTGCGACGCACTGGCCGCCGGTGACGGCGCGGCGGCGTACGCGACAATCGACCGCGTGGCCGAGGCAGGTCACGATCCCCGCCGCTTCGCCGGCGACCTGCTCGAACGCCTCCGGGATCTGATCGTGCTCCAGCAGGTACCGGACGCCGCAACCAAGGGCCTGCTCGGCGGCGCCGCCGACGAACTCGAGCGGATGACCGCCCAGGCCGAACGCTTCGGGTCGGCCACGCTGTCCCGGATGGCCGACATCGTGCACACCGGCCTTGTCGACATGCGCGGGACGACCGCGCCACGGCTCGTCCTCGAACTCGTCACCGCGCGCATGCTCTTGCCCGGCGCAGAGGATTCGGCGGCGGCGCTACTGCAGCGCATGGAACGCATGGAACGGCGACTCACGCTCGCCGGCGAGGAAACCGATCCACCGGTACGGACAACTCCCGCACCCGTGGTGGCGCGCCCCGAGCCGAGTGCCGGACCGACCGATGCGGTTCCGACCCCCGCGGCGAAGTCGGTGCGGAAGCCCGTGGTTGCTGCGCCGGCGACGTCCGACGAACCAGCGGCGCACGAGACGCCGGCCACCTCCGCTACCCAACCGGCTGCGGCGCTCGACGCGGCCGCCGTGCGGCGCATCTGGGACGAAGTGTTGACGATGGTCCGGCGCAAGAGCCCCCGGGCCGCCGCCGTCGTACGGGAGGCAACCGTAAGAGACGTTCGCGGCGACGTGCTCGTGCTGCTGTTCAAGCACCAGTTCCACGCGCAGGCGCTGGCGAGCGCGCCGGAGTTGTTGATCGACGCGCTCTACGAAATCATCGGCGGCCGCTGGCAGGTGCAGTGCGAGGTCGCGGGTCAAGCGGGTGTTGTCGCGCCGGCCACCGCAAGCACGACCGGTCCGGTCCGGCCGAACACACCTGGCCCGGTCGAGGTCACGCCGGCCGCCGCGACCGCGCCACCGACAAC
>DASQPR010000445.1:0-2950 GCA_035643815.1 Micromonosporaceae bacterium
TCACGTACGCCTGATCGGACGACAGCATCGTGGCTCGTACTGCCTGGTTGCAGCCGACCGATGCGAGCAACGTGCTGATGGCCGCGGTCGCCGCGGTTCCGCACGAGGGGTCCGCTTCGGACCGGATGACCCGGTAGGCGCCACCGGGCGACGTCGACGGGATCGTGGCCGCCCCGAACACCTCCGCCGTCGTGAGCAGCGCCGGGTCGACCGTACGGTCGCTGATCGCCGCGGTGTTGATGCTCGGCCTCGGCGCGGTGGTGCCGGTCGCATTGGCCGCCGTGGAATGGTGATGGCGAAGCAGGGTGACCCCGGCGAACCCGAGGGCGGCCAGCACGACGAGCGAGGCAAGCAACGCGATGGCGACACGACCCCGCCGCCGAGGCGGCTCGTCCGTGGCGACCGGCGTCAACCCGCCGGTTGTGTGCGGGTCGGCGTCGTAGAGACGTGTCTGATTGCCGGTGATGTGCGAGTCGGGGTCGTAGAAGCGCGGTTGGCTGCCGGTGCTGCGTGGATCCGCGTCGTAGAAGCGCGGTTGGCTGCCGGTCGTGCGTGGATCGGGGTCGTAGAAGCGCGTGTGGCTTCCGGTGTCTCGCGGCGGCGGGCCAAAAGTCGGCGCCGGCTGTGCGGTCGGCTGCGACCCTGTCCCGTACCCCCGCGGTTGCGATCCGGCCGGCGGCGCTTGCCGGGGCGCCCCATCCGACCAGCGCTGCTCTCCGGTTGTATGCGTGTCCGGGCCGAAGATCGGCATCTGCCCGGTGCTGCGGACATCGGGACCGGCGCCGGCCGGACCGGCACCCGGCGGTCCGGCGCTCGGTTGACCGGTCACCGGCGAGCCGTCCGGCGCAAACCGGCGCAGCCGACCGTCCGGTGTGAACGGACGGAGGTCCGCAAGGCGTCCGCGCGGCACATCCGGCCGCGGGTCCTGACGAGGCGGACCGGAGGTTGGCGGGACACCGCCGTGACGTCGCCCCGGCGCAAGACCGTCCGCCTCGACCACGTACGCATCCGGATAGCGCTCGTAGGACGGCTCTGGGCGGCCGTACGGTGGCGCGGCCGGTTGTTGCCCGTACCACGGTGTCTCGCCCGGGTATGGCACCGCGGTGCGCGGCTCGGCGGCCTCGTCGTGCGGACCAGACGGCCGCGGCGGCCATCCGCCGGCTCCCGGGTCGGAGTCGTACCGCTCGTCGGGTGAGGTCTGTCCCGGCCGCGGTGGCGGCCATTCATCGCGGTCACCGCGATAGCCGCCGTGAGTCATGCCGACACGTTACCGAAGCACCGTAGATACGGCGAGTCGCGAGGCGAGCCGCACATCCGATCGGGGGAGTCCGTGTGCTGGTCATTTCCCGGGAGGGTGACCGGTCAACCCGACAAACCGGTCAGCGACAATGCTGCGATGAGCGACCACTATTTCAGCGAAGCGCCGACCGGCGAGGCACGCCCGCGCGAGGTGACGTTCATGGTGGCCGGGCGGGTCTACCGCCTGACCGCCGCGGCCGGCGTGTTCTCCGGCGACCGGCTCGACCCGGGGACAGCCGTACTGCTACGGAAGGCGCCGCTACCCGGTCCGCGCGGCGGCACATACCTCGATCTGGGGTGCGGCTACGGTCCGATCGCCTGCGTGCTCGCCGACGCGTCGCCGTCGACCACTGTCTACGCGGTTGACGTGAACCGTCGTGCGCTCGACCTGGTCCGACGCAACGCGGACGCCATCGGCGTTGGCGACCGGATCATCGCGGTGACCGCGGACGAAGTGCCCGATGGGATCCAGTTCGATGAGATCTGGAGCAACCCGCCGATCCGCATCGGCAAGGACGGCCTGCACACATTGCTTCAACACTGGCTTCCGCGGTTGGCGCCGGATGGTGCCGCTTGGCTCGTCGTGGCCCGGCATCTCGGCGCCGATTCGCTGCAGGCGTGGCTGGAGGGCGTCGGCTGGACGGTCGAGCGGTTCGCCGCGCAGAAGGGCTTTCGGGTGTTGCGGGTCAGCGCGTCGACGGCGGCCGAGCGAACCGTGCAAAATCGACGCGACATACCTCCGGCCTGACCGGCAGAATCTGCTGCTTATGGGGTACGTGGACGTTGCCGGCGTGTCGCAGGTCCTGCCGGACGGCCGGGTGCTCTTCGCCGACGTCGGTTTCCGGGTCGGCGAAGGCGCGAAGGTGGCCCTCGTCGGGCCGAACGGCGCGGGCAAGACGACGCTGCTCCGGATGGTCGCGGGTGACACCGCGGTGCCGGTTGGCACGATTGCGCGCGCCGGCGGACTCGGCGTGATGCGGCAGTTCATCGGCATGATCGGACGTCCCGTGCCGGAGCACTCGGACCCGGGCGGCGACGATATCGGGTCGGGATCGGCCGCGACGGCCGACCGTACCCTCGCTGACTTTGCCTTGAGCCTGGCGCCGGCAGCGCTGTCGGCCGCGGGCGAACGGTTGGCCGCCGCCGAACGCGCGATGCTCGCGGCGCCGCACGCCGAGAAAGCCCAACTTGCGTACGCGAATGCCCTGCACGCCTGGGGCGAGGCCGGGGGGTACGACGTCGAGGTGCTGTTCGACACGGTCGCGACGACCGTTATGGACAAACCGTGGGACGACGTGCGCGACCGTCTCGTCGGGACGCTCTCCGGCGGCCAGCAGAAGCGGTTTGCGCTGGAGTTGCTGTTGCGCGGGCCGGACGAGGTCTTGCTCCTCGACGAACCGGACAACTTTCTCGACGTGCCGGCCAAGCGGTGGTTGGAGGAACGGCTGCGCGAGTCGCCGAAGTCGGTGCTCTACGTGTCGCATGACCGGGAGCTGCTGGCGCGGACGGCCGACCGGGTCGTGGCCGTCGAAGGCGGTTCGGCGTGGACCCATCCGGCCGGCTTCGAAAGTTGGCACGAAGCGCGGCTGGCGCGGCACGAGAAGCTGGAGGAGCGCCGTCGCCGCTGGGACGAGGAGCACGAGAAGCTCCG
>DASQPR010000446.1:0-2196 GCA_035643815.1 Micromonosporaceae bacterium
GCAGCCAACATCGACCGAGCCTGGATCGGGGTCAACGCAGTCAACCTGTTCGGTAAGGCGACCGGGCGCGCGGTCGGCGTCGTGAACGATGCGGACGCCGCCGGGATCGCGGAGGTGCGGTTCGGCGCCGGCGCCAACCGGACCGGCGTGATCATCGTGGTGACTCTCGGTACCGGCATCGGCAGCGGCTTGTTCGTCGACGGGAAGCTCGTCGCGAACACCGAGCTAGGCCACCTCCACCTGCATCACGGCGACGCCGAGGCGTACGCCTCGGACGCGGCCCGCGAGCGCGACAGCCTGTCCTGGGAGGAGTACGCGCATCGCCTGCAGCACTATCTCGAACTGATCCAGAGCCTGTTCTGGCCGGATCTGATCGTCATCGGCGGCGGCATCAGCAAGAAGGCCGACAAGTACTTGCCGCACATCACCATCGATACGGAGGTCGTTCCGGCCAGCCTGCAAAACGACGCGGGCATCGTTGGCGCCGCGATGTTCGCCCCGCTCAGTTGAGCGCGATCGCGGCGACGGCGATCGCGGCCAGGCCGAGACCCGTGCGCTGGGCCAAGCTGAACCGCTCGTGCAGGACCATCCGGGCCAGCACGACGGTCACCCCGGGGTAGAGCGAGGTCAGGATCGCCACCGTGGCGAGCGTCCCGGACTGCGATGCGACGAAGTAGAGCAGGGTGGCGCTCATGCCACCGAGGCCGACGAGAATGGGCATGCCGGCGTTGCGGAGGCCGACCCGCATCGGCTCTCGGGCGGCGATGGCGACGCCGAGCACGATCAGCGCGGAACTGACCTGCTCCGATGCGATCGGCCAGAGTCCACCGTGCGGACCGGCTTGCGCCAGACCGACGAAGAGCACGCCGAATGCCGTACCGGCGGCCAGGCCGTCACCGAGTCCGGACCGCAAGCGTCCGGCAGTGCCGGTGCCGCCGCCGGCGACGAGCGCGATCGCCGGCAGGGCCAACCCCACTCCGACGGCCGCCAGCGGCTGGAGGCGTTGGCCAAGCGCGATCCCGGCGATCGCCGGCAACACTGCGGCCCCGACCGCCGACACCGGACCGACGACGCTCATCTGCCCTCGGGCGAGACCTCGATAGAGCATCAGCGTGCCGACTCCACCGCCGATCCCGCTGACGAGACCCCAACCGACGGCCCGCAGAGTCGGCGCGCCCGTGTGGATGGTCGCGAGAACAACCAGCGACAGGGCGGCGGCCGCGGTCGAGCCGAGGACGTTGACGCGCAGCGACCCGAGACGGCGGGACAACAGACCGCCGCCGAAATCGGCACCGCCGTAGAGCAGGGCCGCGGCCAACCCGAGCAGAATCGCCATGACCTTCCCCGTCAGCTTCGCGTCGGCAGAGTCATTGGCCGGTACGTCAGGATGACGGTTCCGGTGTTCAACGTCAGCGTGTCGGTCAGTTCCATCCCGGCCGTGGCGCTCGGGCGGAAGAGCAGATCGTCCGTCGTAGCGTGGCCGACGAACAAGGGGTGGATCCACAGCCGGAGTTCGTCGAGCAGACCGGCCTCGAGCAGCGCGTACGACACCGAGCCGAAGCCGTACTGCACGATGTCTTGACCCGGTTCGTTCTTCAGCCGGCGGACCTCGTCGATCGCGTTGTTCCGGATGACCGTGGTGTTCGGCCACTCCGGATCGTGCAGAGTCGACGACACGACGTACTTCGTCATGGTGTTGATCCGGTCGCTGTACGGGTCTCCGGACCGGGCCATCCACGCCGACGCCATGGCGGGGTACGTCGCGCCGCCCATCAGCACGGCGTCGCACGCGAACAGCAGATCCGTCTGTACGGTGCCGCCGACGCCATCCGGCTCGATGCCGTTGCTCGGCCAGTCCTGCGGATTGCGTACGACGCCGTCGAGCGAGAGGTAGGTCGAATTGATGATGCGACGCATGTCGGCTCCCTGATCGGTTGATGTGTACAGATCAACCCTGACGGGAATCGGTACCCTTGGTAAGGTCCAAAACCGTGGTCGAATCCAGGACCAATTTCAGGACCAATTCGGCGTTGCGGATCGAGATCCAGCGCGATGACCGGACGCCGATCCACCGCCAGATCGAGACGTCGATCCGGGCACTCATTCGTGACGGTCAGCTGCGGCACGGCGCTGCGCTGCCGCCGACCCGGGTTCTCGCGGCCGACCTCGGCGTGTCACGAGGCGTCGTCGTCGAGG
>DASQPR010000447.1:0-8888 GCA_035643815.1 Micromonosporaceae bacterium
CACGGCCGGCTTCCCGTCCACGACGCCGGTCAGTCTCGTCGGCCTCGGGACCGGCGCTCGCCCCGGTGAGCACGGCGTTATCGGATTCTCCGTACGGGTGCCGGGAACCGAACGGGTGCTGAACCACGTCAAGTGGTGGGACGATCCGGATCCGGACACGTGGCAACCGTTGCCCACGGTGTTCGGTCGGGCGGCGTCGGCCGGCGTTGCCGCGACCGTTGTGTCCCGCAAGGAGTTCACCGGCAGCGGCCTGACGACCGCCGCCTACCGTGGCGCTGCCTACCGCGGGGCCGGCAACGTCGATGCGCTTGCGGCCGAGGTCCGGTCCGCGCTCGCGGCCGGTAGCGGCCCGAACGTGGTGTACGGCTACCACCCGGACCTCGACCACGCCGGGCACGTCTCGTCGATCGCGTCCACGGATTGGCGCGAGTCGGCGACCGAGGTCGACCGGCTCGTGACGCTGCTGGCCGAGGACGTGCCGGCGGACACCGCCATCCTGGTTACCGCCGACCACGGACAGTTCGATGTGCCCGACGACCGGCGCTTCGACGTCGACACCGATCGTCGCCTTCGTCGCGGCGTGGACGTCATGGCCGGCGAGCCGCGTGTGCGCTACCTGCACACGGCTCCGGGCGCGACCGGTGATGTGGTGGACACCTGGCGAGGCGTGCTGGGCGATGCCGCCTGGGTCGGGACACGCGACGAGGCCGTCGCGACCGGTCTGTACGGCCCGGTCGCGCCGAACCATCTCGACCGGATCGGCGACGTGGTCGTCATCTGCCGGCAGGACTATGTGGTCGTCGCGTCGGTCACCGCCGCCTCCGAGGCGCGACTCGGCGCCTATCACGGCGCGTTGACGCCGCCCGAGATGGAGATCCCGTTGATCGTGCTCCGCGGCTAAGGCCAGGGCTATGGCTTTGGCGCCGGGCGGCTCGGCGGCCGTCGTTTGTCGCAGCCGGTCGTTACGCTCGGCTCGTGGGACGCAGTGCACAGCTGCCGCGTCGCGGCAGTCGGCCGGAGCGCGGGAGTGAGCCGAACGATTTCGGCCCCGCCGCCGACGATTCCGGCTGCCCGATCCTGCACGTTGACATGGACGCGTTCTTCGCATCGGTGGAGATCCGTCGACGGCCGGAGCTTGCTGGCAAGCCGGTCGTGGTCGGCGGAGCGGGTCCTCGTGGCGTCGTGAGTTCCGCGAGTTACGAGGCACGGGAGTTCGGGATACGCAGCGCGATGCCAGGCGCGCAGGCGCGCCGATTGTGTCCCTCGGCGATCTTTCTTCCGCCCGACTTCAGTGAGTATTCGGCTGCATCCCGTGTGGTCATGCAGATCTTCCGTGACGTCACGCCATTGGTCGAGCCGCTGTCGGTGGACGAAGCCTTTCTCGATGTCTCCGGTGCGCGACGGCTGCTCGGCCGACCGGCCGAGATCGGTCAGCACATCCGCGACCGGGTGTGGGACGAGCAACGGCTGACCTGCTCGGTCGGTGTCGCGCCGACCAAGTTCATCGCCAAGCTCGCGTCGACCCGGTCAAAGCCGAACGGTCTCGCCGTCGTGCCCGCCGACCGGGTGCTCGACTTCCTTCATCCGCTTCCGGTCTTCGCGCTGTGGGGCGTCGGTGAACGCACTGCCGAGCAGTTGCGGCGCCTCGGCCTGCGTACGGTGGGGGATCTGGCAGCGGCGCCGATCGGGATGCTCCGTTCGGCGGTCGGCGAGGCGGCCGCCACCCATCTGCACGCGCTCGCGAGCGGACGCGATGATCGTGGCGTGGTCCCGACGCACGTCGAGAAGTCGATCAGCGCCGAGACGACGTTCGACGTCGACATCGACGACCCGGCCGTTCTGCGGCGCACGCTGCTCGCGCTCGCGAACCGGGTCGCCGGGCGATTGCGGTCGGCCGGTGTCGCAAGTCGGACCGTCGCGATCAAGGTCCGGCTGTCCGACTTCCGTACGCTCAACCGTTCCCGGACGCTCGGCAGCCCGACCGACGTCGCCCGGGAGATCTTCGAGGTGGCCGTCTCGCTGTTCACCGCGCTCGCTCCCGGAGATCGGATCCGTCTCCTCGGCGTACGGGCCGAGGGCCTCGTGGACGGTGCCGCGCTTGCCCGGCAGCCGGCCTTCGGTGAGCGCGAACGCGGATGGTCGCATGTCGAGCGCGCGGCGGATGCGGCCGCGGCTCGCTTCGGCAACGCCGCTGTCCGGCCGGCGAGCCTGCTCGGTGCGGACGCCGTCGGGCACCTGGCCAAGCCGGACGACGGCGAGCGAGTGGACTGGTGGCAGATGCCCGGTCCGTGGAACGCGACGGACCGAGACACGCCGCCACCAGAAGACCGGTAAGGTCCGAGCCGAGCGGGCACGCGGCCAGCCGGGCGACCGAGGCCGCGCGGTCGGTCGCCTGCCGTCGGTTGCCTGCGGTCGTTCGCGGTCGGTTGCCTGCGGTCAGTAAAGATGACGATTCCAGGATCAATCGTGGGCACCAATGATGGGGACAGGCCGCCCGAACCATCGCAAATAGCGCATGATATGTCTCGGACCAGGGCTTTTGTTTTGCTTGCCGGGGCAAAATCGGCGCGCTTACTGCGAGTCGTCCCGCTTTCCGCTTGGGGTTCGCGCTCGTAGACTTACGAGAAGCAGCCGACCGGCTGTCGCGGTCGCTGCCGGCCGATGAGACCGGCCACGAAGACCGGGGAGGAGTGCCGTGCCACTCTCGGAACACGAACAACGCCTGTTCGACCAGATCGAGCAGTCGCTGGCGAAGGACCCAAAGTTCGCCTCGGCCGTGCGTGCCAGTGACCCGCGGTTCCATGCGAAGCGGCGGATCATCCTCGCCGCATTCGTCGCGGTGGTCGGTCTCGCGGTGGTCGTTCTGGGTGTGGCCAGCAAGAACCCGCTCGTCGGCGTCGCCGGCTTCGTCGTGATGCTAGGTTCTGCCGTCTTCGGCTACCAGGCGGCACGACATGGTCAGGGCGCCCAGATGCGCGTTGTCGGTGGCACGGCCGCACGGACGACCCGCGTGCGACGCTCGTCCATCCTCGACAAGCTCGAAGACCGCTGGCGCGGTCGCGACAACTTCAACTAGATCGCACTCCTCGGACGCCGCGCGTTCGATCCGACGCTCCGCACGACTCAGACTTCGACATCGCATGGCCCGAACGGGGCGGTCATCGACCGCCCCGTTTGTCGTGCCAAGAGCCGACGGCCGACTGGCAAGCACCCCCACACGGCGCCCGCGATTGCCCACACACGGCGCGCCCGATTGCCCGCACCCTGCGCCCGCGATTGCCCGCACCCTGCGCCCGGCCAATAGCGCCCGGCTAATGAACGGCGATGCCCACCCCGAAATCCGGTGCCGGATCTTCCCCCGGACTCCGGCACGGCCGCGGACTGCTGCTCGACTAGATCGCGCGGCACGCGTCGCGCGGCCGGGCTCGTGCATCGCCATCACGGCAACATCGCCATGACGGCAACGTCGCAGGGGCGGCAACCTCGACGGCTGCCGTCCCGGTGAGGTGAGCACGCATATCTCAGCGGCGGCTGCCCGCCAACCGACCGCGTACGTTCACCGCGTGTACGACGCCGTCGCGAGCGGTCTGCATGGCTGCGCTCGTCGAGGCGACCGAACCAACGACTGCCGTGCGCCATCGGGATGTGACCGACGGTGGTAGCACGGTCGCCCGCAAGCGGGTCGGCCACGGTGCCCGCTCGGCGAAGGCTCGACGGATCCGTCGCAGTGCCCGCGCGAACGACGGCTCGATGCCCGGCCGGGCTGCGTACCGCGCGCGCTCCTCCGCCTGTCCGAGAGTGCGTACGTCGGCCACGACGTCGTCGGGCAGGTACGGAGTGTTCGCGATGCGCTCGGCGGCCGTACGCGGGGTCTCCGACGGGTCGATGCCGAACCCGAAGTCGACCAACGTGTCCGTGAACTCGTCCCAGACGGCATGGATGCGTCTTCGCTCGGTCGTGACGATGACACCGTCGTCGGTCAGCACGCCGACATCGGTGTCGCCGAGCCGGTGCGCCGCGGTCGCGCTTGCGCCCGCCGTTCGCGTTCGGCGCAGCCGGGCCCGAGTGAGGAACGGGCTGGCCGCGAGCGCGAGGACGACCAGGATGATGCCGAGTGTCCACCATGGCACCGGCGATCCGCCGTGATGGCCAGCCCCGGCGTGCGGGCCGGTCGGCCCGCCGGTCTGACCCGGACCTCCGCGATTCGTCGGTCCCGTCGTGATGTTCTGATCGGGGCCGGTACTGCCCGACGAACCCGGCGCGATTGCCGTGGCGTTCGGATCGGGCGCCCAGATCGAGAACGTCGTACCGCCGAGCGACGGCGTGGCGTCGAACGGCACCCAGCCGTAACCGTCGAAGTAGACCTCGGTCCAGGCGTGCAGGTTCCGGTTCGTCAACGACCGCGTATCGGGCAAGTTCGAGGCGGGGCTGCCCGGGTTAAAGCCGAGCGCGACCCGGGCCGGATAGCCGGCCGCTCGGACGAGCCACGCGAGCGCCGCCGCGTATTGCACGCAGTAGCCAGACTTGTTCACGAGGAAGTTGCCGATGTCGGTGCCGGTCGTCCCGGGCTTCGTTGAGGTCGAATAAACGAACCCGTGGGCGTTGCTGAACCATTTGTAGAGCCCGAGCACGCGATCGTATTCCGTGCTGCCCTGCGTGGACCTGTCTTTGAGGACCGCCTCGACCTGGGGCACGTCCTGCGGCGGGATCTGCGTCATATCCTTCTGCAGCGGATCGTTCGGCTTCAGCTGCTTGGCCTGGCGCAACTCGTCTTGCGTGTAGGTCGGCCGCTGGTAGTCGAACGAGTACGTCAAGCCGTTCGAGTTTGCCGTCGTCGTGAAGATCTCGTTGGAGTCCTGGTTGTACAACCATTGGTTGCCGACTCCTTTGAGGCTTCCGGTTGTCGGCGTCACGTAGATCGGCAGATATTTGAGCGACAGGTTGGGCAGCGCCACGGCGGCGTGATGTTGGCTGAACGCGATGTTCGGGTTGTCGAGGATCGGGTTCGGCAGGCCGTTACCCACCGGCTGACCGGTCGGCGTCACGGTCAGGAAGCCCTTGGTGGTGAGCTCGCTCGCGACGGCGAATCGCAGGTAACCCGGACTCGGATCGTCGGTCGTGACCGTGGCCAAGGTGGTGTTGCCGTTGCTGGTCAACTGCCCGGCCAAGGTGGCCAGCAGATCCACGGTGTTCGAGCCTTTGCACGAGGAGCAGTTGCCGGATCCGCTGCCGTCGCCGCCGACCGTGCCGAGCACGCCGACCAGACCCTTCCCGAAACCAGGCGTGGCGACCGGCAGCAGGATCGCGAGCGCGACGCAGCCGACGGCTATTCGCCGGCCGACCGCCGCCAGCGGCGACGGCTCCCACATGTCAACGCCCTTGCCGTCGCCCGTGAAGCGGCGGCCGAACAGACGTACGCGATCGACGTTGTCCGTGACGAGAAGCCACAGGAACCCGGCCGCGCCGATCGCGAACGGGATGAACGACACGCTCTTCAGGTCGATCGCGACCGGCACCGCGTAGACCGCGAGCATCGGTAGGCCGGCCGCGGCCGGCCGGCGAAGGCCGACGGCGAGCAGATCGACCAGTACGGCGACGAGCCCGACGCCGGCCGTCGTAAGCATCAACAGCCCAGGATCGCTGCGCACCGGGATGCCGAGGTTCTGGATATCGTCGCTCGCATCGGAGAGCAACTGTCCGTACTGCTGCCAGGCGGCCGGGCCAGGGATGAGCCCCAGGATCGCGTGGTCGCGGGCGCTGATCAGGGTGACGACAAGAGCAACCGCGATGACACCGGCGACCGGCTGGGCCCAGATGGGCAGCCGGAGGGCGCGGACGCCGATCGAGACGGCGCATACGACCGCTACGACGAAGATGCTGTCGATGAGCCACGACCAGTCGCTGAACAAGACGGACAGCGGCGCGGCGGTCATCAGCGTCGCCGCCGCGGCGACAAGTGAAAGGTGGCGTCGCTGGTTCATCGCACACCGCCAGACACTGTCTCGGCGAGCGTTGCGCGCCACGCGAAGCCTTGTGAGCCGCGACCGACCTGGGGCCACATGGTGGCCAGATCGGAGCCGTGCGGTACGTCGATGACGCGCCAGCCGCTGCGCAACAAACCGAGACCGGCGACGGCGTACGCTTCGTCGGCCGCCTCTCGAGCGGCCGTCGACAGGTTGAGCCACGTCGCGCTGTTGATCAGGAACGCCACGCAGGTCGTCCCGCTGCGCCGCAACGATGCCAGCATCTCCGCCTCGGCCTGGTCGAGCAGGCCGAGAATCGCGATGACGAGGCCGCCATCCGATCGGCGGCGGACTTGGTCGACGGCGACGGACAGATCGCCGTGCTGGGACGGCTGCACCTCGGCCAGGTGGTCGAGCAACGTGACGTCGTAACCGGCCGTGTCGACGTCGGTGCCCGCATCGGTGACCAGGCGCGCCTTGAATCCGGCATGCCGCAGGTGTTCGGCGATGCTCGCGGCGGCCGAGACAGCCCACTCGAAGCTGGCCGTCGGCCCTTCACCGCGGTGGGCGCGCGCACGCGTGTCGAGCACGATCGTCGCGCGTGACTCCCACGGTTGCTCCTCCCGCCGGACCATCAGCTCGCCCGTCCGCGCCGTCGACCGCCAATGCACGCGGCGCAGGTCGTCGCCGTGACGGTATTCGCGGGTCGCCGCGTCGTCCTCGCCATGTACGGCGACAGTGCGGGCGTGACTTTCGCCGGCGCCGGCGTACTCACCGGCCAGCCGCACCATGGGCAACTGGTGCACCTGCGGGATCACGATCAGGTGGTCGACGCTCGGGAACGACCGTGTCAGCTCGCACAGGCCGAACGGGTCGGTTAGCCGTACGACCAGTGGGCCGACCTCGAACCGGCCGCGTACATCGGCGCGGACCGTGTACGCCACCGTGCTGGCGCGCCGGCGGCTGAGGCGTTCGAGCACGATGCGGGGACGGCTGCCGAGGGAGTACGGCAACCGGTCCTCGAGCAGCAGCGTGCCGGTGGTGAAGTTGGACAGGTTCTCCAGCCGCAGCAGGACGCGCGCCGTCATGCCAACCTGGACCCGGTTCGGGTCGAGCGACCGGTGGCACGACAGCCGGTAACGGCTGCGACCGACGTGCCACGCGGCAAGCAACGGCAACGCGGCGAGCAGGATCGCGATCCGTAGGAAGTCCTTCTCGCCGAGAATCAGCGCGGCGAGAGCCGCGGCACCGGCGCCGTAGAGGAAACAGCGTCCGCGACCGGTGAGCCCCCGTAACCCTTCACGCACGACTAACGCCTCCGCGGGTCATACGGCGTATTCGGCTGCGCCGGCGGCGCGGCGGCGCGCGTCGGATAGGCCGTGCGAGGCGAGCGCTCGGTGGGCAGCGGCAGCCGGTGCACGATGTCGGACACGACCGCATCGGTCGTGCGCCGGGAGAGCTGCGCTTCCGCGGTCGGGATGATGCGGTGTGCGAGCACCGGGACGGCCAAGGCCTGCAGGTCGTCGGGGACAACATAGTCGCGGCCCTCGAGGGCGGCGACCGCCCGTGCGGTGCGCAGCAGCTGCAGGGTGGCTCGGGGGGACGCACCCAGCCGGAGATCCTGCGACTCGCGCGTCGCGTGGCACAGCTGGACGGCGTAATACTTCACCGCGTCGGCGACGTGTACGTCGCGGACGGTCTCGATCATGCGGCGAGCGATCGCGGCGTCGGCCACCGGCAGGAGGTCGAGCACCGGGTCTTCGGCACCGTGTGCGTCGAGCATCGCGATTTCGGATGCCGTATCCGGGTAACCCATCGCGATGCGGGCGGTGAAGCGGTCGCGCTGCGCCTCGGGCAGCGGATAGGTGCCCTCCATCTCGATCGGGTTCTGGGTCGCGATCACCATGAACGGCATCTGCAACTCATACGTGAGCCCGTCGACGGTGACCTGGCGCTCCTCCATGCACTCGAGCATGGCCGACTGCGTCTTCGGCGAGGCGCGGTTGATTTCGTCGCCGACGACGATGTTCGCAAAGATCGCACCGGGCTTGAACTCGAACTCCCGCGCGTCTTGGTTATAGACGCTCACCCCGGTTACGTCCGACGGCAGCAGGTCGGGCGTGAATTGGATCCGTCGCACCGAGCAGTCGATCGAGCGGGCGAGCGCCTTGGCGAGCTTGGTCTTGCCGACGCCCGGCACATCCTCGATGAGCAGATGGCCCTCGGCGAGCATGACCGCGAGTGCGAGCCGAATGGTCGCGGTCTTGCCCTCGATGACCTTCTCGATGTTCTCGACGATCGCGGCGGCCGCGGCGCCGAACTCCGCCGTCGACATCGGCTGGCTGCGCTCGTCGGCGCTGCGTTGAATGGTCACTGACTGTCTCCTAGGAATGCCGTTGGCTGCCAGTGACATTCACGGGCTTGCCGGTATGCCGCAGAGGACCAGCGATGCCTCCCCGCACGGCTGTGTGCATTCTCTCAGGCTAGCCGGCTTTATGCGGGCCGCCGAGAGGCGCAAGGGTAACGGTGTTACCGCCATTTGGGCGGGTAGCGGTAACAAGATCATCACGTCTGTAGTGCAGTGCAACCGGCGCGCAGCGGCAATGGTCTGTACAAATGGATGCGTTTACGCACTGGACGAATGCCCATCCAAATCCGGCGTAGCGGGCCAATTGCCAGCCGCCCTTTGAAGACGCCGCGGCACCGCCGGGAAAGTGAAATTCACGCTATCCGGCATGTTGCGGCTCGACAATGAGCCGTACGCCCGGTTTATGCGTGGGATTAGCGGCTCGCCATCGCCGACCGCGCGGCTCAGAATCGGACGGCCGCCACGACGATGCACAGGATAAAGAGCACGAGTTGGGCGTACCACGGCTCCTTGCGGCGCACGTGAACGATGACCGCGCCGGCCATCACGATCGCAAG
>DASQPR010000448.1:0-2263 GCA_035643815.1 Micromonosporaceae bacterium
ACCAATACCCCACCAAGCGCTCGATCGGCGAACGTGTTGCCGACGGCATCGCGGCGTATCGCGCCCACGGTGGCACCCGACAATGGCCTCGACCAGCGCGTATGCCGGCCCTCGAACTACGCCGGTGCCGGCCGGATGACGCGACGCCCAGCGAATCGCGTTCGCGTACGCTGGCGTGCGGTTTAGCGGTCAGTTGGCGTCCACGTGCCCATGCTGTCCGAGTCATGCGACACCGCGGCCGTGCGGGATCAGGAGGGCAATCGATGGCCGAGCACTGGTTGGAGCCGGACCCGAGTTGTGTCACTGACGTCTTCTCATGTGAGCGCGCACCCGTGCTGACGGTCGATCCAGGCGACACCGTTGTGGTGAGGTCGTTGGACGGGTCGGGACATCTGTCGCCGCAGCGCACACCGGGGGAGTCGCGACCGTTGATGTTTGCCAACCGCCGCGGCCACTGCCTCGTCGGGCCGATCGCCGTTCGTGGTGCTCGGGCTGGGCAGGTGCTCGCGGTCGAGCTCCGCTCGATGCGCCCGGACGACTGGGGATATACGGTGGCCGGCGGGCGTGACAACGTCCTCAACCGCCGTCTGAGCACGGCGGACGTGCCGCCGTCGTGGTTGCTGTGGCAACTCGACGCGGCGACCGGGGTCGGCGTGAACGACCTCGGTTTTTCGGTGCGATTGGCGCCGTTTCTCGGAGTGGTCGGCCTGCCGCCGGCCGAACCGGGTGACCACTCCACGATTCCGCCCCGCACCCGCGGCGGCGGAAACATCGATTGCCGGGAGCTGGTGGCCGGTTCCACGCTTTACTTGCCGATCACCGTGGACCAGGCACTGCTACACGTTGGCGATGGCCATGCCGCGCAGGGCGACGGCGAGGTCGGCGGCACCGCGATCGAATGCGGCATGACGACCGAGCTCGTGGTCGACGTCGTCGCCGACGCGCCGCTCGACTCAATACATGCGATCACCCCGATCAGTCGGATCACGTTCGGGTTTTCCACCGATCTGAACGAAGCGACCGGCGACGCCCTCGACGCGATGCTGCGTTGGATGCAGCACCTCTTCACCCTCGATCGTCCGACGGCGCTCGCGCTGGCCAGCACCACCGTGGACCTGCGCGTCACCCAGGTGGCCAACCAGACCTGGGGCGTACACGCGATGTTGAACCACGACGCGGTCGAGCGGAGGCCCGCGTAACGACGCGTTGCCCAACAGATCGGCGGCGACCAGCCCATTGCGGCCGGCACCCGCTCTTCACCGCGTCGGTCATGGAGGTCAACCGTGACGACGGCGGGCGGTAAGGCGCCGCTCGGCCGGCCGGTCTTGGGCGGCTGAGCGGGGCCGTGCGCGACGCACGGTGCTTGTGCGATCGGGCCGCCGGTTGATGGCTTGATAGGCTCCGCGGTGCGGGTTGCTGGTCAACTCGGAGGCGTACGTGTCCTGGTGGGCGCCGCGGTCTTCAAAGCCGACGAGACCGAGTAGCTCGGTCTGGCGGGTTCGATTCCCGTCCGCCTCCGCCAGCATCCTCGGTCGCCATCGCGGTCAGGTCCGAAGGGTGCGCTGTTGTGAGTCGACGCGGACGGTTGCCCGTCGCCGATCGAGGAGTTCGAGCAGCGGTACGGCGACCCGTCGAGTGGTGTCGAGCGCCTGGCGCGCCTGACTCAGCGTGAATGGTTGCGGCAGCGTCGCCAGTCGCCGTACCGCCTCATCGGGCGCGGTCGGCAGTAGATAGACGCCGGTGGCGACGAGTAGTAGGCGCCCCGCCTTCGTCGCGGCCGCCAGATGGCGATCGGTGAGTCCGGCCGCGGCCAGTTCCGGGCCGTCGGCGGCGGCAAATGGCTGATCGGTCAGGCGTCTGGTGAGCCAGTCAAGCGCCACCTCGATCTCCGGTGGGAATGCCGTTGCCACATCGCGGCGATGGACGCCGTCGCCGTCGACGACCAGATCCGGAAGCTGCCGGACGAGCACCTCCAACACCGTCGGGTCAGGTAGGGCAAGGCGCTGTACGGCCGCCGCTGGCGGCATACCGGGAGTCAACGGGCGGGCCTTCGCCCAGCTGTCGACGGCGATCCGAAGGTCTCGCTGCCATTGGGCCCACTGCGCGGCGTCGACGAACCATTCGCCGGCAACCACCACGTTTGTGGGTGGCGGATCGCCGCGGCGCATAACGCCGGCCGCGACAAGTTGGTCGACCCGGACGGCATGACGCCGGGCGACCTCGCCGGCCGGGTCGGGGTCGCCGGACAGGGCAGCGATCTCTT
>DASQPR010000449.1:0-2983 GCA_035643815.1 Micromonosporaceae bacterium
GCTCGGCCACCTCGACGAGGCGGAGCGAATTGGATGAGTTAGGCGAACCCACGACCAGCAGGAGGTCGCAGTCGGCGGCAATGGCACGGACCGCCTGCTGGCGGTTCGTGGTGGCGTAACAGATGTCGTCGCGACCCGGGCCCCGTAGCGACGGGAAGCGGTCACGCAGGACGTCGGCGATCTCGTCGGCCTCATCGACGGCGAGAGTGGTTTGCATGGCATAGGCGACACGGGAAGCGTCGCGCGGCGTGACTCGCGCGGCCTCGGCCGCGTCGCCCACGACGATGACGTGCTCGGGCGCCTCGCCGACCGTACCCTCGACCTCTTCGTGGTCGGCGTGGCCGATGAGGAAGACGGTCTCGTCCCGGCTGGCGTAACGGCGCACCTCGGTGTGCACCTTCGCGACGAGCGGGCAGGTGGCGTCGATGACGGTCAGTCGGCGGGCCTGCGCCTCGGCGCGGACGGCCGGTGCGACGCCGTGCGCGGCGATGACGAGCACGCTGCCCGGTGGCACCTCGTCCACCTCGCTCACGAACACCGCACCGCGCTCGGCCAACTCGGTGACGACATGCGCGTTGTGCACGATCTGTCGCCGCACATAGACGGGCGCGCCGAAGCGATCGAGCGCTCGGTCGACGATGTCGATGGCGCGTTCGACGCCGGCACAGAACGACCGTGGGTTGGCCAGCACGATCGATCGATCGCGCACCGCCGAGGTCCAGGCGTCTATCGCTGGTACGGCGACCCGCAGCGCCCGCAGTGCTCGGGCACCGCGCGCAAGTGCGGCCGGGTGGACCAGCGGCGCCTCCGCCGTATCCACGATCGACCGTACGACCGCGAACGGCTTGCCGGCCTGGGCGAGCCAGTACGACTCGGTGTCGACGGCCAGCGCGCCACCGGCGGCGAGCTTCTCCCGGGCGACGCCGGTGACCACCTTCGGCCGCGATTCGATCGGTCCGACGTGGACGGTGAGCCCGAGCCGGCGCAACTCACCGGCGAGCATCGGCGCGGACGGGCTCGGGATCGCGTCACCATCCGGCCCGCGGACCTCGCTCGCGACCACGACATCACCCGGCCGGACGATCGGATCGAGACCGCCGGCCACGCCGGCGACCAGCACGCCGCTCGCATCGCCCAGACGCTCGGCCGCGCGCATCGACCGGTCGGGGCCCATCCCGGTGTGTACGACGGCGACACCGGCGGCCCGGGTCGCGAGCCGTTCGACGTGCATGGGCGCGCAGACAACCGGCCCGGTCACCGGCCTAGCCTGCCCGCGCACTCGGCCGAGTGCGTCGGTTCGCCGTAATTGGTCGGTCACGAGGCGACCTTCAGGTAGCGGCCGAGCGCCGAGATGGGAAAGACGAGACGGTAGAGGTGGTAGTTGATGTAGAAGTCGCCGGGAAAACCCGTACCCGTGAAGAAGTCCTCGTCCCAGTTGCCGTCGGCGCGTTGAGTGTCGACCAGGAACCCGACGCCGCGCTCGACCGCGCTGGTGGCGCCGTCGCCACCGGCCGTCTCGGACCTGGCCGCATCGGTGGATCCGGCGGCGAGCAGAGCGAGCAGTGCCCAGGCCGTCTGCGAGGCGGTCGACTCGCCCCGGCCGGCCCAGGCCCGGTCGTCGTACGAGCGGAGATCCTCACCCCAGCCACCGTCCGGATTCTGGTGGTCGACGAGCCACGCGACGGCGCGCCGGATCGGTTCGGCGCACGGGTCCACGCCGGCCGCCACGAGCGCCGGGACGACTGCCCCGGTGCCATACACGTAGTTGGCTCCCCACCGGCCGAACCACGAGCCGTCCGCCTCCTGGTTGGCCAGCAGCCACGCGATGCCACGCCGGGCCACCGTTTCGTCGGCCTTGCCCTCGTGCGCGAGCATCTCGACGACGTGCGCCGTGACATCGGCCGACGGCGGGTCGATGACCTCGCCGAAGTCGCAGAACGGCAGCTTGTTCGGCAGCGTACGGACGTTGTCCGCGTCGAACGCGCCCCAGCCGCCGTCGGACGACTGCATGCCGGCCGTCCACGCAACGCCACGATCGACGGCGGCGCGGAGTTTCGCGGCATCCGGGTGCGCGACCCGGCGCAGCGCGAGCACGATCTCCGCGCTGTCGTCGGTGTCTGGGTATCCGTCGTTGGCGAATTCGAACGCCCAACCGCCCGGCGCGAGGTCCGGCCGGCGAACCGACCAGTCACCCTTCACCGCGATCTCCTCGGCCAGCAGCCAGTCGGTCGCGGCCAGCACCGCTTGATCGTCGCTGGCGACGCCGGCGTCGAGCATCGCGGTCAACGCCAACGCGGTGTCCCACACCGGCGACTGGCACGCTTCGAGCCGGCGGATCCAGCCGTCCGGCGTCTCCTCGCGGATCGTGAAGCCGTCCAGCCCGGCGAGACCAACGCGCAGCGCCGGGTGCTCCAGTGGGTAGCCGAGCAGATGCAGCGCCAGGATCGAGTAGACCCACGGCGGTTGGATCCCACCCCAGGACCCGTCGATCTCCTGGCGCGCAAGCACCCATTCGGCGGCGCGCCGCTTGGCCAGCTCACGCAGTGGCCGGATCGGACGCCGACCGTAGAGGTGCAGGACCCGATCGAGCCCGTGGAAGAAACCGTCCCAGCTCCACGGCTTCGCCGACTTGGCCGGCGTACGTCCCGTGCGCAACTCGTCGACCGTGAACGGCAACGGACGTACGGGCTTGATGCTGCCGACGATCGTCAACGGGACGATCGTCTGCCGGGCCCAGCACCCGAAGTCGTATTTGTTGAGCGGGAACCACTTCGGCAGGAACACCATCTCCGGCGGCAACTCGGGCAGCTCGTCCCACGACCATTGGCCGACGAGCGCGAGCCAGATCCGGGTGAACACGCGGGTCGCTTCCAGACCGCCGTTCGCGCGGATGAACTCGAGTGCCGTCGCCATGTGCGGCGCGTCGGGCGCATCGCCGGCCAGGCGCAGAGCCACCCACGCCTCGACGGTGGTGGATAGGTCG
>DASQPR010000450.1:0-4780 GCA_035643815.1 Micromonosporaceae bacterium
CGGTGCCATCGTCAACTTCGGCGGGTTCACCGACATCATCAACAAGCTCGGCGGCGTCAACATGTACGTGGACGAGACGACCGTCTCGATCCACCGCGGCACCGATAGCAGCGGCAAGTCGGCCAAGCCGTACGACATCAATCCGAACACCGGCGTGCCGATCTGTGCGAACCGGAACATCACGTTTGACACGGACCCGCTCGCGTGTGCGCTGCCCGGTGTCACGCCGGTGGTCTACAAGAAGGGCCAGCGCCACCTGACCGCGGAGGACGCGCTCGACTTCGTCCGCAGCCGCGACGGACTCGTCGGCACCGACTATGCACGGCAACGTCATCAGCAACAGTTCATCAAGGCCGTGTTGGCCGAGGTGTACCAGAAAGGTCTGTCCGATCCGTTCGAGATGGGCTCGTTCCTGAAGTCGGTCGGCAAGGCGTTCGTCTTCGACGGCGGCGGCGTCTCGTTGCAGGACTGGCTGTTCGCGCTGAAGGGCGTTACGCCCGGTTCGATGATCACGATCAAGACGAACGACGGAAAGTTCGTGCGATACGCCGGCCCGGCGCCGGATTCCCGCCAATCGCTCAACGCGACGAGCACGGAGCTGCTCGCGGCCGTACGTGACGACCGGTCGAAGGCGGACACGGTGGGTCAGTTCGTGGCGGCCCACCCGGACTGGGTCGCGCAGAGCTAGAGCGCCGTCCGGTGCCGATTACCAGGGTGCCGGCGCGTAGTCCTTCAGGAAGCAGCCGTGCAGATCCTCGCCGGCCTCGCCCGCCACGATGGGGTGGTAGACGCGTGCGGCGCCGTCGACGAGATCGAGCGGCGCATGAAATCCCTCGTCGGCCAGGCGCAGCTTCGTCGGGTGTGGACGCTCGTCGGTGATCCATCCGGTGTCGACGGCGGTCATCAGAATGCCGTCGGCGGCGAGCATCTCCGGCGCACTGGTGCGCGTGAGCATGTTCAGCGCGGCCTTCGCCATGTTCGTGTGTGGATGCCCGGCGCCCTTGTACGCCCGCCCGAACTGACCCTCCATTGCCGACACATTGACCACATATTTGCGCAATGCCGGAGATGCGGCCAGCGCCGGCCGGAGGCGGCTGATCAGGATGAACGGCGCGGTCGCGTTGCACAGCTGTACTTCCAGCAGTTCGATGGGATCGACTGCGTCGACGGTCGCGACCCAGCTGTTCGTCGCGGCGAGGTCGGGGACGAGCCCGCCAGCGTCGATCGCCGAGCCTGCATCGATCCGCGACAGCGATGCCGACCCGGCCGATAGCGCCAGCGCGGTCACGACGTCGGGCGTGAGTTGGTGGTGGCCGTGCTCGGCGGCCAGTGCCCGCGCCGCGGCGCCGGCCGCGTGGACATGCCCGAACGTCAGCACGTCGGGCACCGGTCCGGCCGGTAGGGCGGCCGATTCGCCGGCGACCAGCGGCGCGTATGCACCGGGCGACCGCCGTACGGTCTGGGCGGCGTTGTTGATCAAGATGTCGAGCGGCGCCTCGGCGGCGACGGTGTCCGCCAGCGCGATCACCTGTGCCGGATCGCGGAGGTCGATGCCGACCACGCGCAGACGGTGCAACCACTCGTCGCTATCGGGCATCGCGGTGAACCGGCGTACAGCGTCGTTCGGGAACCGGGTCGTGATCGTGAGGTGGGCACCGTCTCGCAGCAGGCGCAGTGCGATGTACATGCCGATCTTGGCGCGGCCGCCGGTCAGCAGCGCGCGACGCCCGGTCAGGTCGGTGCGGGCGTCGCGATGGGCCCGGTTGACCGTGGCGCAGTCGGGACATAGTTGGTGATAGAACGCGTCGACGACGGTGTAGCGCGCCTTGCACACGTAACAGGCGCGTGGGCGGATCAACGTTCCGGCGATCGGTCCGGTAGTGATCGTCGCCAGCGGGACGCCTGCCGTCTCGTCGTCGATTCGGCCGGGCGCACCGGTGGCGGTCGCGGCCGTCACGGCATTATCCGCCGCGACCACGCGCTCGCGGCGCTCGTCACGGCGGCGTTGCTTGACCGATTTGAACAGCTTCGCCGTGGCCCGGCGGGCGCGTTCGGCGTCGGCGTGGTCGATCGGCAGCTCGTCGATCTCCGCGAGCACCTCGAGCATGATCGCCATCCGGACCGGATCGATCCCGGGTACGGACGTCGGATCGCTCCGGTCGGGCGAGGCGGCGGCGGAACGCTGGATCGGCGTACCCACCATGTCCTGCGTGTCCACGACCTGCCGCCTCCGTCGAATGCCTACCCCCGGCGGGGCCGGATCGTCCCACGCACTGTACGCATGGCGAAGGCCGGCCGACGAACGCGAGCGGCGCCGATCACATTGCCAGCGCCGAGCCGCGCGCCGGCCGCGGATGCGACGGCCGGGCCAACGCCGCCGATGCGACGGTGGCCCGGCGGAACGCTTACTTCGTCAGGTGCTCGATCAGGAACTCGGCGGAGTCGCCGATGCCCTTGGCCTCGTTCTCCTTGCGGGTGAAGCCGTGACCTTCGTCGTCGTAGACGTCGTAGCGCACCTCGACGCCGCGGGTCCGGAGTGCCTCGACGATGCCGTCTGACTCGGCCTTGTTCACCCGTGGGTCATTGGCGCCCTGGATCACGAAGAGTGGTGCGACGATCTGGTCGGCGTACGTGATGGGAGACCGCGACAGGAGGAAGTCGGCCTCGGTATCCGGGTCACCAACCCAGGCGGCGATCATTGAACGCCAGGTCGGCGGCACGCTCTTCGCGAGCGTAACGAGGTTTGACGGCCCGACGACGTCAACGCCGCACGCGAAGTACTGCGGCAGCCGGCTCATGCAGGTCAGACAGGCGAAGCCTCCGTACGATCCACCGAACACACCGATCTTGTCCGGGTCGGCCCAATCGGCGGCTTGGATGAACCTCGCCGCCGCCTCAAAGTCGCCGAGGTCGCCGCCGCCCCAGTCGCGCAGGATCAGTCGCTGATAAGTCCGGCCGTAGCCGTTCGAACCGCGGATGTTCGGCGCCAGCACCGCGATGCCTCGGCTCAGCAAATATTGGTAGAGGCCGCCGTAGTTGTACGACGGGCGCTCCTGCGCTTCAGGCCCGCCGTGGATCGACAGAACGACCGGGTGCCGGCCGCCATCCTGTGCTCCGGCCGGCATATACAGCCACGCCGGAATCTCTCGGCCATCGTGCGTCGGGAAATGCACCAGCGATGGCTCGATCGCGTCAAACGTCGCCGAGGACACGGCTTCGGTAAGCCAGCGCGTCGTGCCCGCGACCAGGTCGACCACCCCGACGTTCGCCGGGCGGCCACCGGTCGCGATCAAGACGGCCGCGTGCTGACCGGTACGGTCGACCGACAGCGCGGAAATCGGGCCGGCCGGCGCGTCCGGCGCGCGACGTTCGGTGATCGTCGCCGGCGTGCCGTCGGCGGTGGCCACGACCAATACGTCGTCGAGCGCCGCCGAATGCAGTTGCGACACGCCATCCGCGTTCACCGTCCAGACGACGACCCGGCCATCTGAAGCCAGCGCCACGTCCTCGACGTCCCAGTCCGGCGTGGCGAGCCAGCGCAACTCCCGGGCCGCGATGTCGAACACGGCCAGGCCGACGAAGTCCCGGCCGGAGTCCGTACGCAACAGGAAGCCGGAGCCGTCGGGCAGCCACGGGCCGGGCATGGCGAACGTCGGCGACTCGCCCTCCGGGGGCAGTAACTGTTCGGCCGGCTTGCCATCGATGTCGACGAGGAGGATCGCGTGTTCGGTGTTGCCATAGAGCTTCACGCCCAGTAGGCGCGTGCTGTCCGGCGCCCAGGTGGTCGCGAAGACCGGGCCGCCGCCGTCATACACGCGCCGTACCTCGCCGGTGTCGAGATCCTGGATGAGGACGTCCTGATCGGTCGGCTCCCGGTCATTGCCGCCGTACGAGATCCAGCGACCGTCCGGGGACACGTCGCCGAGCACGAACTGGACCTTCGGGTGATCGGTCAACGCTGTCACCGGGCCGCCGTCGGCCGAGATGCGGCGGACCTGGTAGAACTCATCCCCGTTCGCGTCGGCCGAGAAGATCAGCGCAGCGCTGTCGGCGGTCCACCGGATATCGCGTACGGTCGCGTCCTCGTACGTCGTGAGATGCCGCTCGGCACCGCCGTCGATCGGCGTAACGACGAGGTTGTACTGGCCACTGGAGTTGTCGGAGTAGGCGACCCGGGTGCCATCGGGTGAGATGGACACCGTCGGCTGGAATCGGCGATCCGGCCGGTAATCCCGATACGTCTGCATGACCGAAAATCTAGCTGCTGCGACTCGGTAATTCGTACCCTCGATGGGTGCGTCAGCGGGTGCGGGGTGGGGTCGTGCCGGGTGCCCAAGGCGGACGGTCACGTCACCTGCTTGCTGCCTCCGGCAGCATGTCCTCCGGGCTCAGCATCTCCACGGCGCCCAGCGTGTCGCCATTGCCAAGCGTGTACCCAGTGCTCAGCGCGGCCGGCGCTCCCGGCGCGGCCGGCGGTCGACGCAGCCCAAACCAGGCCAGGCCACCGATCGGCACGATGAGCCAGTTCGACAGCACCCGATAGGTGAGCACGGTTGCCGCCGCCGCGGCAGCCCCAGCCCCCGCGGACGCGAGCCCCGCGAGCAACCCGGTCTCGATCAGCCCCACGCCACCGGGCGTGAGCGGGATTTGGCGGATGATCTGGGCGCCGAGGTAGATCGTGGCAAGGGTGGCGAAGCCGACAGGCAGTCCGAAGGCGCGGGCGGAGGCGGCGAAGCAGAGCAGGTCGGTTAGCCAGTTCGCGCCGGCGAACCCCGTGACG
>DASQPR010000451.1:0-3559 GCA_035643815.1 Micromonosporaceae bacterium
GCGGCCGCCTGCGCTGCCTGCTCGATCGGCCGGCCCGCCGTCCGGTAGCCGTCGGAGAGGAGCACGATGCGAGCCGGCGGCGCTCCCGAGGCGCCGTCGGCCGGCACCGCCTGGATCGCGGACAGGCACGTGAACACCGCCTCGCCGGTCGCCGTGGCCTCCTGCAGTTGCAGACCGTCGATCGCCTGGCTGATCGATGTCCGGTCTTTCGTCGGCGACACCAGCACGTCGGCGGTCTTCGCGAACGCGACCAGGCCGACGTTGTAGCCGGCCGGGAGCGTCCGTACGAACTCCTTCGCCGCCGACTGCGCCGCCTTGATCCGGGTCGGCGCCACGTCGGTCGACTCCATCGACAGCGAGACGTCGATCGCGAGCATGATGGTTGCGCGTTCGAGCGGCTGCTTCGTGTCTACCGACGGCCGGGCGAGCGCCGCCGACAGCACGAGCAGCGTGAGGATGAACGCCACCGCGGGCACGTGCCGGCGCCATCCGAGCCCCTTCGGCGCGATCGTCTTGAGCAGGTCGACGTTGGTGAACTTCATGGCGTACGCGCGGCGGTGCAGCGTCCGCCACACGTACACGCCCGCCAACAGCAGCACCGGGACGGCCGCGAGCAGCCACACCGGCTGAAGGAACCGGATCATGCGCAGCCCCCGTGCATCATCGTGTGGTCCCCCTGGTGCGCGCGTGCCGCTGCGCGGCCACGAACCGGACGATGTCAAACAGCCAGTCCGAGTCTGTACGCAGCCGCAGATGGGCCGCGCCGGCGCCGCGGATGGCGGCCGCGATGGCGGCGCGCTGTGCGGCGGCCGCCTCCGCATACCGTACCCGCAGCTTGGGATCGGCGGTCTGGATCTCGTGCAGTGCACCGGATTCCGCGTCGACGAACTCGAGCACGCCCGCGTCGGGCAGCTCGACCTCACGCGGATCGAGCACCTCGATGGCGAGCAGATCGTGACGGACACCGAGCTTGCGCAGCGGCTGCGACCACGTCGCCGGGTCGACGAGGAAATCGGAGATCACGACGGCAAGACCGCGGCGCCGTGGCGGCCGATTCAGCGCGTCCACGAGCGCGCCCAAGTCGGCCCGGCCCGGCTGCACCTCCGTCTGGGCGATCGCGCGCAACAGGCCCTGCGTCTCCTTGCGGCCGGGACGCGCCGGCAACCGGCGCAGCTGCGTGCCGCTGCCGATCACCGCGCCCATCCGGTTGCCGCCCCTCGCGGTCAGGTGCGCGATCGCGGCGGCGGCCGAGATGGCCAGGTCACGCTTCGTCGAACGCGCCGTGCCGAACTCGAGGCTCGCCGACAGGTCGATCGCGAGCCACGCCTCCAACTCGCGGTCGGCGACGGTCTGGCGCACGTGCGGGACCGTGGTACGGGCGGTCACCGGCCAATCCATCCGGCGCACGTCGTCTCCCGGCCGGTATTCGCGTGACTCCCCTGGT
This sequence comes from Micromonosporaceae bacterium, assembly GCA_035643815.1. Taxonomy (GTDB): domain Bacteria; phylum Actinomycetota; class Actinomycetes; order Mycobacteriales; family Micromonosporaceae; genus DASQPR01. Next base: position 1,445 of record DASQPR010000451.1, read on the forward strand.
TCCGATCCCGGGCCGGGCAGAAGGCCGAGATAGTCGCCCTGGAGTAGTCCGTCGAGCCGGCGAGTGATCAGCAACTGGAGCTTCGCCAGCGCGGGTTCGGCCCGGTAGGCCTCGTCCAGCGCGGCGTGACCGGTGCCGCTGGTCCGGCCACCCTGCCCGGGGGCCAGCGGGCCGCCGTTACCGGCGCGTCCTCCGGTCTCGTCGGGGCTGCGACGTGGCCCGATGCGCGGCAGTGGACTCATCGCGCTCCCGGCCACGCACCGGTCGGCACCGGTTGGCGCCCGTTGGGTGCCGGAACGGCATTCTGGCGGGACGTCACGGTCGGCAACGGTACGGTGGCCAGCACCCGCTCGACCACGCGATCGGCCGAAATGTCATCAGCCAGGGCGTCGTAGCTCAGGACAAGCGGGTGCCGCAGGATGTCCGGCGCGATGTCCTGCAGATCCTGTGGCAGCGCGTAGTCCCGCCCGCGAAGCAACGCAAGCGCTCGGGTCGCCCGTACGATGCCGAGCGATGCGCGAGGGCTGGCGCCGTACTGGATCAGGCGCGCGACATCCGGCATGCCGAACTCGGCCGGCGTACGGGTCGCCAGCACGAGGCGTACGGCGTAGTCGACCAGCGCGTTGTGGACGAACACTTCGTCAGCCTTGCGTTGCAGACCGATCAGCTCCGGCGTCGTGAGCACCGGGTTCGCCAGCGGCGGGGCTACGCCCATCCGGTAGACGATCTCCCGCTCTTCGGCATCGGTCGGGTAGCCCACCTGGATCTTCAGCAGGAACCGGTCGCGCTGCGCCTCGGGCAGCGGGTAGACCCCCTCTTGCTCGATCGGGTTCTGCGTGGCCATCACGAGGAACGGTCGGGGCACCTCATGCGTCTTGCCACCGATCGACACGTGCTGCTCGGCCATCACCTCGAGCAGTGCGGACTGCACCTTGGCCGGAGCCCGGTTGATCTCGTCCGCTAGCAGGAAGTTGACGAACACCGGCCCAAGCTCGATGTCGAACGCCTCGGACGACTGGCGGTAGATGCGCGTACCCACGACATCGGCCGGGACCAGGTCCGGGGTGAACTGGATGCGCGCGAACGACCCGCCGACGACCTTGGCGATGGTCTCCACCGCGAGTGTCTTGGCAACGCCGGGTACGCCCTCGAGCAGGCAGTGGCCGCGGGCCAGCAGCGCGACGAACATCCGCTCGATCATCCGGTCCTGCCCGACGATCACGCGTTTGACCTCGAACATCGCCCGTTCCAGCAGCGTCGCGTCCTGCGCCGGCGTCGTCATCGGGACACCAGCGGGCGGATCGGCGCTCGCCGCGACGGACGCGGACGGTCCGGACTGTGGCGCGGACGGTCCGGCCTGGGGCGCAGTCGGTCCAGCCGGCGGAGGCGGCGATGCGGCCGACCCCGGGCGCGGGCCGTTCGGACCGGCACCGGGCGATCCGGGAAACGGCGAGCCAGACGTGGGAGTGGGCATGGTCGGCTCGGTCACCGGTCCTCCAGAACAACAGCGCGTCACGGACGCATCAAGCGTCGCACGACTCACCAACGTGCCGCGCCCAGACCCATGAGGTTCACAGCCCGCGAATCCGATCCGCAGCTCATCCGAAGGCCGCGGCAGCACCAACGCTACAGCGGTCGCAGCGGGCCAGGTGGCGGCCGAAAACCCGCCGAACAGGCATCGGACGCGGGTAGACATAGGGTGCCCACGGATGGTTACCATTCTCTCCGTCGCCGGGCGACTTCCCCCGTGGTCGCCCGGCGACGCAACTTCTAAACGCTTTCGCTGTGGCATCGCGCCTCGGGCACACTTGCGGACGTGACCAATCCACCGTCCGGTAGCGACCCGATCGGTCTGTTCCGCTACGCCGCCGACGCCGAGTCCGACGAGGTTGAGTCCGACGAGCACGACGACGAGTTGCGCTGTTCGGCGAAGGGCTGCCGGCGTCCGGCAACGTACGCGCTGCGCTGGAACAACCCGAAGCTGCACACGCCGGACCGGCGCAAGACCTGGCTCGCGTGCGACGACCATCGGGAGTCACTGGCGGCGTTCCTGGACGCTCGCGGATTCCTCCGTGACGTCGCGCCGCTGTGACGGTCCTACTCCGCGATCCGTTC
>DASQPR010000452.1:0-4803 GCA_035643815.1 Micromonosporaceae bacterium
AGCGTGGTGTGGATCGAGGCAACCGCTTCGCCGAGCCGGTGCGCCTCGCCCGCGAAGTCGCCGCCGACCTGATCAGGCCCATACCCGGGCTGCGCGATCAGGTCGCGGGCGCTGGTGACCGCCATCGACCATCCGTCGGCCGAGTTCGCCGCGAATTCGGTCAGCGTGGCCAGCGACAGCGGTTGTCCATCGGTGTCCATGCCCTCGATGGCGCCCATCAAGCGAGCCGAATACGGGCTTTCGGCGCGACCCAACGCGCGACCAAGCTCGAGATCCGGATTCAGACCCGGTACGACTCGGCGATAGAGCTTGAGGATGGCCGAGCCATTGAATACGACGCTGGAGTTGCTCTGCTCGGCGTCGATCACCCGCGCCGTGCTGTCGTCCACGGTGGTCGTGCCCGGTTCGGCCTCGAAACTCAGGTCACCGACGGCGTGGCCGGCGAGGATCATGCCCAGCAACTCACGGCTTGTCCGTTCGCTGTACAGCGCGTCATATCCGGTCCGTCCGTTGGCATCGCCGATGCGTGCGACACCGACGAATTCGTCCGCGGGCGACCGGTCCCAACCGACGACGACCTGGTATGCGTGCGTCACTCCGTCGGTGAATCGGACACGGAGCAGCATGTGGTCGAGGTCGTCGGCGAGCGAGGTGACCGAAGTCGGTTCGACCTCGGCGATGGTCCGGCCGCGCCCCGCGTACCACCGTTGCTGTGGTAGCCAGTCGGCGAACGGCAAGCTCATGTGGTCTCCTCCGGGCCGCGCAACTGCAGCCAGTAGAAGGCGTGACCGGGGAGCGTAAGCAGATATGGCAACTGCCCGATCGACGGGAAGCGCACCCCGCCGGTCAACTCGATGGGTGTGTATCCCGCCCACTTCTGCAGATTCAATTCGATCGGCTGCGGGAAGCGGGACAGGTTGTTCACGGACAACACGATGTCGTTCTCGTGCGCCCGTACATAGGCGAGCACCGACGGGTTGGACCCGCCGAGATCCTCGAAGTCGCCTAACGCGAACGCGTCATGCCGGCGCCGGACGGCGAGCATGGTCCGCGTCCAGTTGAGCAGCGAGGCGCCGTTCTGTTGCTGCGCCTCGACGTTGATGGCCTGGTAGCCGTAGACCGGATCCTGGTTGACCGGCAGGAAGAGCCGCCCCGGTGTGGCCGAGGAGAATCCGGCGTTGCGGTCCGGTGTCCACTGCATCGGTGTCCGGACGCCATCCCGGTCGCCGAGCCAGATGTTGTCGCCCATGCCGATCTCGTCGCCGTAATAGAGCACCGGCGAGCCCGGCAACGACAGCAACATGGCGGTGAACAACTCGACCTGATTGCGATCGTTCTCCAGTAACGAGTTTAGCCGCCGCCGGATCCCGACATTCGCGCGCATGCGCGGATCCTTGGCGTATTCGGCGTACATGTAGTCGCGTTCTTCGTCGGTGACCATCTCGAGCGTCAGCTCGTCGTGGTTGCGCAGAAAGATCCCCCACTGGCAACCGGTGGGGATCTTCGGCGTGGACGCCAGGATTTCGGAGATCGGGAACCGCGATTCCCGCCGTACGGCCATGAACAGGCGCGGCATCAGCGGGAAATGGAACGCCATGTGACACTCGTCGCCACCAACCTCGGTGTCGCCGAAGTAGGCGACCACGTCGGCCGGCCACTGGTTGGCCTCGGCGAGCAGCACCCGGCCCGGGAATTCGTCATCGACGATCTTGCGCAATTTGCGGAGGAACTCATGGGTCTGCGGCAGATTCTCGCAGTTCGTCGACTCCTCCTCGAACAGGTACGGCACCGCGTCGAGCCGGAACCCGTCGATGCCGAGATCGAGCCAGAACCGGATCACGTTCATCATCTCGCGCGCGACCTCGGGGTTCTCGTAATTGAGATCCGGCTGGTGCGAGAAGAACCGGTGCCAGTAGAACTGCTTGCGGACCGGGTCGTACGTCCAGTTCGACTCCTCGGTGTCCACGAAGATCACCCGGGCGAACGGATACCGGTCGTCAGTGTCGCTCCAGACGTAGTAGTCCGCGTACGGGCCCGTCGGGTCGCGGCGCGACTCCTGGAACCACGGATGCGAGTCGGACGTGTGATTCATGACGAGATCGGTGATGACGCGAATGCCCCGCTTGTGTGCGGCGTCGAGCAGCTCAACGAAGTCGTCGACGGTGCCGAACTCGGGCAGCACTTTGTAGAAGTCGCGGATGTCGTACCCGCCGTCGCGCAGCGGCGAGTCATAGAACGGCGGCAACCAGATGCAATCGACGCCGAGCCACTGCAGATAGTCCATCCGCTGGATCAGGCCCTGGATGTCGCCCTGTCCGTCGCCGTTCGAGTCGTGAAACGCACGGGCCAAGGCCTCGTAGAAGACCGCTCGTTTGAACCACGTCGCATCCGCGGGCAGGGCCCGCGCGTGGCTGTAGTCGCTGGCCGACGGGTGCTCAACGACGCCATCGGCGGCGACGTGACTGCCCTCGGCAAGATCCAGCGTGTGTCCCGGCCCATCCACGGTGTATCTGTATCCTCCTCAACCCCCCGACCAAACGCCTGCCACTGCCGCCACTCGCGTGGTCATTGTCTCCCTTGGCCAGCGCGTGTCTCTCCTACCGCGCGCGTATCTCTCCTACCTGAGCGTGTCTCTCCTACCCCGCGCGCTGTACCGACAAGATATGCGCGGGCTCGACATATGGATCGAGACGTACGGCGTTGTGCTCGCCCCAGTCGAACACGGCGCCGGTCAGCTCGTCCCGGATCGTGAAACGTTGGTGCCAATCGAAGCCGAGCGCCGGCATGTCGAGGCTGACGTTCGCCCATTGGACGTTCTGCGGGTCGAAGGACACGGCCACGATGATCGTGTCGCCCGAGTCCTCGTCGCGCTTGGAGAAACAAAGCACCGTCGGATTGTCCGAGGCATGGAAGCGCAGGTTTGCCAACCAGTGCAGGGACCGGTGGCGGCCGCGGATCGCGTTCAGGGCACCGAGATAGGGCGCGAGCGATTCGCCGGCCGCCTCACGTGCCGCCCACGCACGCGGTCGCAACTCGTACTTCTCATTGTCGAGCAGCTCTTCGGCGCCCGGCCGGTTGATGTTTTCGTACAGCTCGTATCCGGAGTAGATGCCCCACGACGGGCTCAGCATGCTGGCCAGGATCGCTCGGATCTTGAACATCGCCGGTCCGGCGTGCTGCAACGGCTCGGGCAGAATGTCCGGCGTCGTCGGCCAGAAGTTCGGCCGCATGTGGTCGGCGCCGGCCACCAGTTCCTCGCAGTATTCGCGCATCTCCGCCGGCGTGTTGCGCCAGGTGAAATACGTGTACGACTGGGTGAAGCCGGCGCGGCCGAGCCCGTGCATCATTGGCGGTGCCGTGAACGCCTCGGCGAGGAACAGCACGTCCGGGTCGACCGCCTTGACCTCGGTGATCAGCCAGTGCCAGAAGTTCACCGGCTTCGTGTGGGGGTTGTCGACCCGGAACACCTTGATGCCCTGGGCGACCCAGTGCAGCACGACCCGACGAATTTCCGTCCGGATGCCGTTCGGGTCGTTGTCGAAGTTGAGCGGGTAGATGTCCTGGTACTTCTTCGGCGGGTTCTCGGCGTACGCGATCGTGCCGTCGGGCATTGTCGTGAACCACTCTGGGTGCGAGCCGACCCACGGATGGTCCGGTGCGCATTGCAACGCCAGATCCAGTGCGACTTCCAGACCGGCATCGTGGGCGCGCGCGATGAACGTCCGGAGATCGTTCAACGTACCCAGCTCGGGATGGATGGCGTCGTGGCCGCCCTCGCTCGACCCGATCGCCCACGGCGAGCCGACATCGCCCGGCGCGGCCCGCAGCGAATTGTTGCGGCCCTTGCGATTCACCTTGCCGATCGGATGGATCGGCGGCAGATAGACGATGTCGAAGCCCATCTGGGCGATCGCCGGCAGGCGTCGCGCAGCGGTGGCAAACGTGCCGTGCTTCACCCGGCCGTTCGCGTCCGTGTCACCCTCCGACCGCGGGAACATCTCATACCACGCGGAAAACAATGCGCGGGTACGGTCGACCCACAGCGGCCGATGTTCCGACGTGGTCACCAGATCCCGGACGGGATGAGCCCAGAGCACCGGCGCGAGATCGAGGGCCGGCTCGATGCGGGCCGACAGCGGAGCGTCGTCGTCGCGGAGCGCGGCGGCGGCGGCCTTGACTGCGGCCGTGTGCTCCTCCGGCACGATCGCGACAGCCCGGTCGAGAACGGTCGCCGCACGCGCGATGTCGTTGACCAGATCTTCGGCGCCCTGTCCGGCCTCGATCTTCGCGAGGACCGCGTGATGCCAGGTGAGGTACGGATCCGAGAACGCCTCAACGGCGAACTCCCACGCGCCGACTGCGTCGGGCTGGATCGTGGCGTGCCATCGTCCGGTGCCGTCGTCGGCCGAGGTCATCCGGGCCGCCGGGCGCTCGCCATCCGGGCCGCGCCAGGTGACGACGCAGCCGAGCGCGTCGTGCCCCTCGCGGTAGACGACGGCGCTGACGGGTACGTGTTCGCCGACGACGGCCTTGGCCGCGTAAAGGCCGCCGTCGATGGTTGGACGGATGTCCCCGATCGGGAATCGCCGCTCGGAAACCGATTCGATTGACCGGGTCGAGATATCCGCTCCGGCGACAACCGGTGGACTGGGCCGCGGTGCGGCCGGTGGGGTGGGCCGCGGTGCGCCCGGTGGGGTGGGCCGCGGTGCGGTCGGTTGGGTCGGCCGCGGTGCGGCCGGTGAGGTGGGCTGTGATGGGGCCGCTGGGGGAGCGGCGGGCTGGGGGCGCATAGGTTCGTCATTC